>JAEZXF010000069.1 GCA_023419995.1 Pseudomonadota bacterium
CCATCGGGACGAGGCCGAGCGCCATGGCCGGCAACACCGAGAGGAGGTCGGCCCGCGTGATGCTGGCGAGGCTGCCGAGCAGCCAGAAGGTGATGGCCGGAAGCTGGTTGTAGGGATCGGCCAGCACCTTGATCAGCGAGATGCAGGCGCCGAGCAGGGTGCCGACGGCCACCCCCGCCAGCACCAGCACGAGCACCGGGTCGCGCCCGCGCGCCGCCGTGCCGACGGCATAGACCAGCGCCACGGCGAGCAGCCCGCCGGCGAAGGCCAGCGCCTGGATGGTCAGCGCCGGCTGCGAGAAGAAGATGCCGAGGACCGCGCCGAGGCTGGCACCGGCGGACACGCCGAGGATATCGGGCGAGACGAGCGGGTTGCGGAACAGGCCCTGGTAGACCGAGCCCGAGGCGGCCAGCGCCGCTCCGACCAGAAGGCCGGAGAGCACGCGCGGCAGGCGCACGTTCCAGATCACGGTCTCGGCGGCCGCGTCCACGCCGCTGTCGATGCCGAGGATCCCTGACAGGACGACGCGGAAGACGTCTCCCGCATCGACCTCGTACTTGCCGACGGCCAATGCCAGGAACAGGATTGCGACCAGCAGCGCCGGCGGGAGGAGGAGCCCGCGCCGGGTCGGGCCGCCCTGCCGGCCGGCCGCACGGCCGGTCTGCGATGCCGGTTGCTCCACGCTCATGGCATGCCCTGCGCACCGCCTATCAACGCGTCGATCTGGCTGTCCTCCAACTCGACATGGTAGAAGAGACGGTAGAACTCGCGCGTCCTCTGGACAAGGTCGACGTCGACCCTGTCGGGGTAGAGCACGCCGGCGAGCCACCATGCCGACATCAGCCGGTTGACGCCGGGCGGCGCGTCGAACCAGCCGAAGGGCAGCGTCGGGACGCGATGGACGCGCCCGTTCCGGACCGCCGCCACCTGCGACCACATCGGATCCGTGCGCACGGCCGCGTGGAAGCCGGGATCGAGGGTGAGGATCACGTCCGGGTTCCACGCCAGCACCTGCTCGACCGAGACGTTGGCGAGACCGCCCGCCCCGGCCGAGGACGCGACGTTGACCGCGCCGGCCACCTCGAGCATCTCGGTGTTGATCGAGCCGGAAAGCCCGGTCTCCAGGCCCTGCGGCCCGCGCCCGTAATAGACGCGGGGCCGGCTCTCCTCCGGCACGCCGGCGACGATGGCGGCAAGCCGGGCCATGGCGTCCTCGGCATAGCCGGCAAGCGCCGCGGCTCGCTCCCGCTCGCCCAGCAGGTCGCCGAACGTGCGCAGGGTCTCGGCCGTCTGCCCGAAACGGCCGTCGATCAGCACGTAGGGAATGCCGGTCTGCTCCTGCACCCGGTCGGCGAGCGAGGCATAGGTGGCGTCGACCACGCCGACATCGACGATCAGGTCCGGCTTCATGGCCAGCACGGCCTCGATGTTGGCGGTGCCGCCGCGCCCGGTCAGCCGGCCGTGGACCGGCAGGTCGCGCCAGCGCTCGCCGATGAAGGGGCGCGCCTCGTCGGACAGCTTCATCACCCAGCCCGCCATCCTGTCCGGCGCGAGCGCGTAGAGCAGCACGGAGGCAGGCGGCCCCGCCGCCATCACCCGCTCGATCCGCTCCGGCACCTCCACCGTGCGCCCGGCGCCGTCGACGAAGGTGCGCGTCTGGGCGGAGGCGGCGGAGAGCCAGACGAGATGGACGAGGAAGACGACGATCGGCAGGACATATCTCGACATGGCTGGTCTCATCATCCTCTGCCCGATTGACATTGTTCGTTATATAGATTTGAATATATCAAGATGATGATTTCGCGCGCGATTTCGTTCGTTGTCCAGCCTTGCGGCTGCGACATATTTTCTTTCTCGGGATCTCCGAGGATCCAGGATCGGATAGATTGAGAAAATAATCTTTTAGATTCATATCGATAATTACCAGACCCGGGTGAACGGCGCTTGATCGCCTGCCCGCAGGTTATCCCCTGCCGGCAGATCGCCGGCATGTTTCGATTTTACTGTTATATTTTTTCGAATATATCAATAGCGAAATCACGACCGGGAAGGCGTGGGGACCGCTCCTCTTCCGGCCGGGAAGCCGAAGGAGGCGGCATGCCTTCCTTCGAGGCGAAGCCTGCCCCTCGGGCGGGTGGAGGCGATCCCGGCCGTCGGCGGAAGATCCCGCTCCTCTCGGACGACGCCACGCCGCCGGCCGGCACCCCTGCCCGGAGGCTGCAGCCACAGGAACCGAGACCATGCCCAACGACATCCTGGCAGAAACGATCGCCGCGATACGGGAGCGGCTGGACGATCTGGACACGATCCTGATCGAGCGCGCGGTGGTGGGTCTCTTCTTCACCGGCGTCAAGCTGTCGACCGGGCATGCCGGCAGCGCGGCGACGCCGATCAAGGAAATCCCGGAAGCCGTCTGCTGCCCGAGCTCGGCGATGGCGATGCCGTTTCCCGGCAAGATGAAGGGGCGCAAGGCCGCGTCGCTGCTCGACGAGGCTCAGGAATCGTCCGGCATCCGCCGGGCCGTCGGCATCGCCGTCCTCAACGCGCTGGCGCAGGCCGCCGCCGAGCGCGGCGGCTGCGGCGAGGCGGAGCTGCTGCCCGACATGGACGCCTTCGACGCGGCCGGGATCCAGCCGCACGAGAAGGTGGTGGTCGTCGGCGCGTTCGTGCCGTTCCTGCGCGCCCTGCGCGCGCTCGGCGCCGAGCACCTGGTGCTGGAGAAGGACCCGGGCACGCTCAAGCCGGCCGAGCTGCCGTTCTTCCGCGAGGCGTCCCTTGCGCCCGACATCGTCCCGCAGGCCGACGTGCTGCTGATCACCGGCACGACGCTGATCAACGACACGCTCGACGACCTGCTGCGGCTGGCGAAGCCCACCGCGCGCATCGTCGTCGTCGGCCCGACCGTGACGATGGTTCCCGACGCCTTCTTCCGCCGCCGCTGCACCATCCTCGGCGGCGTCGAGATCACCGACCCGGACGCCTTCCTCGACGTCCTCGCCGAAGGCGGATCCGGCTATCACTTCTTCGGCAGGTCCGCGCGCAAGGTCGTGCTGCGCCACGCCGCCGCCTTCGCGCATCCGGACGACCCTGCGGCACCGGCCCCCGAGCCCCGCCCCGGCCTGGGCACCTCCGGCCGCGCCGCGGGGGGGGGGGG
This sequence comes from Pseudomonadota bacterium, assembly GCA_023419995.1. Taxonomy (GTDB): domain Bacteria; phylum Pseudomonadota; class Alphaproteobacteria; order Rhizobiales; family Rhizobiaceae; genus Aerobium. The sequence goes on from JAEZXF010000069.1 coordinate 3,155, forward strand.
GGGGGGCGGCCCGCCCGCGGGG
>JAEZXF010000077.1 GCA_023419995.1 Pseudomonadota bacterium
GTCCCGTAGACCGCGCCCGGCAGGGTGAACAAAGGGCCGGTGGTGGCGAATTCGTGTATCGCCGAACTCCCCCATGCGCCCCATCCGGTCAGGACGGCGCCGAAAAGCGTGGCGAACCATGGCGTCGCTCCCCCGGACATCGCGCAGCGCACGAAGCTGCGATAACCGCCGAGCACGAGGTGAGAGACGAACGCGCCGGCGAAGGTGGAGACGGCGAAGACGAGGGGCGGAGACCAGATATGCTTTCCCGTCACGAAACAGGCGGCAAGGATCCCTGCCCACGGCCAGGCGAAAGCGGCGAACCGCGATGCGGACTTCAGCCTGCAAGACATCGATCCGGCGCCATATTTCGCCGGCAGGAGTTGGAATGAACCCATGGCGACACTCCGAGCTCGTCCATCTGCCGGGCCGACCGTGCCGCGACGGGCCGGCCGTCTCCACAATGACGGCCCCGGAACTGAACGAGGGCGGTTCCGGGTCCTGAATTGGTCACGCACTTTATCGTCGGAGTAATGCGCCAGACAGTAGCACGTCCGTGCTACTGCCAATTCATCGGCCGTCCCGCTACAATCCCGGCGGTAATCGATATGTCACGAAACGGGCAGGCACCGCACGCCATGGGCGAACGCATCATCATCGCCGATGACCATCCCATCTTCCGCGAGGGCATGCGCCGCATCCTGCAAAGGGCGGTTCCGGATGCGGCGATCTGCGAGGTTGGAACGGCGGACGAGCTGATGCGCGTCGCGGCCGATGGAGAGCCCGCGGGCATGCTCGTACTCGATCTCGTTTTCCCCGGCTTCGAGGGACCGGACAGTATCCGCGCGCTGCGCCGCCGCTATCCCACGACGTCGCTGCTCGTGGTGTCGATGTCCGACGACGCGGCGATGGTCGAAGACGTGATGCGGGCCGGTGCCGACGGGTTCATCGCCAAGAGCGTCTCGTCGAGCGAGATGGCTTCCGGCATCGCGGCACTGCTTGCGGGCGACGTGGTGGTGAAGACGGGTCCGAGCCTTGGAGAAAGCGACCTCGTTCCCTCCGACAGGCTCTTGCGCCTGTCGCCACGCCAGCGCGAGGTGCTGCGCCTGCTCGCGCTCGGACGCTCGAACAAGCAGATCGCCCGCGACCTCGGCATTTCGCACTACACGGTGCGAGTTCACGTCTCGGCGCTGCTGCGGGCGCTCGACGTGACGAGCCGCACGGCGGCCGCCGGCGTGGCCTCCGAATTCGGAGTCGTCTGATCCTGGGCGTTTCCGTCCTTGGCAAGTAGGGCGGCAGCGATCGTAGATGTCCTCGACATGCCGGAAGTCCGGTGTGTCGACATGCTCCGGCCGGGATCGGCCGAGATACGGAGATCGGCTGGCCCTTATGCCCTATCCCGCCAAGGTAGTGCTTCTGTGCTAATTGCATCGCGGTATTTTTGGATGGAGCTTTCCAGAAGCTGGTCCTGATGGAGGAGATCCGATGCAATCGAAATTCACCCAGTTGCTCGCCGCGTTCTGTCTTGCTTTCGCGCTCATGCCCCTGCCGCAGACGGCGGCGAATAACGGGAAACTGCCTCAGAACGGCGGCGCCGTAGTCGTCAGCGTCCTGGCTGGCGACAAGACGGCACCGATGACGCTCCGCCCCGATCCCGCAGAAGCCTCCTGCAAGCAGTCCGGCTATGCTTGTAACAAGAACTCTGAATGCTGCTCTGGCACATGCGAAGTCGTCGTCTGCAAGTAGATTCGCAGTCCCCGGACAAGCGCGCCGCCGCCGCGATCCGGTGGCGCGCCCGCCTTCATACAAGTAGTGTAGCCGGTGGAAAGGCGGACAAAAGAGAGGCCTGTCAGGTCTCCACGCTATCTCCTGCGCTCGACTTGGCTTCCGGGGTAAGGGCCGGTCTATTCCGCGTCCGCCGGGCAGTCACCCCTGACAGCAGGACCGAGCGCAGTTGGGTGGGGCGGACCGGCTTGGCGAGGATGGCGATCTCCTCTGCCCTGCATGCCTCGATGAGATGATCGGTGCGCCCGCCGGTGATGATGACGGCCGGTATCGACGTCCTGGAATGCGTCCTGATGCTGCGGATAAGCGAAAGCCCCTCCTCTCCGTCAGCCAATTCCTGGTCGCACAGGAGGAAATCGAACGTGTCCGGAAAGGTAGCGGGGGTCACGCGACCTGTCGCGCGCACCACGCATCCCCACCGCGTCAGTAACTGCACGGTGCTGTCGCGCACGCTCCTGTCATCGTCGACAACAAGGACGCGCAAACCCTCCAGCAGCCGCACATGGCCGGCGGTCGTCTGCCGGCGAGGAACGGAGACAGGCGGCGTCTCGGCCAGTCCGTCGATGAAGAATGTCGATCCGTTGCCCGGTTGCGAGACGAGCCTCACGCGCAGCCCGAGCATGTCGGCGAGCCGGCGGACGATAGACAGGCCGAGCCCGAGGCCGTCCGCCTCCGCCGTGTCGGGCGCCTCGACCTGGACGAACTCCTTGAATATCCTGTGCTGATCCTGTTCGGCGACGCCAGGCCCGGTATCGGCGACGACGATGGAAAGCACGCTGCCCTGTCGCCGCACGCCCACCAGGAGTTGCGATTCCGGCGCATATTTGATCGCATTCGACACGAGATTCTGCACCATGGTGTGCAACAGCGCCGGGTCGCTCAGTACCCATAGCCGCGAGGGACGGAACCGGATGGCGACATTTCGCGCCCGCGCCGGCTCGCGCGCCTGCCGCACGACCTCCCCCATCACCTCGCCCAGCGACACCGGGCCGATCTCAGGCTTGACGCGCCCGACATCGAGTGCCGCAAGGTCGAGCAGGGAACGGCACAGCCGGGTCAGGGATTCCAGCGAACGGTCGATATTGTGCAGAACCTCCCGCCCCTCGCGCCCCATGCGCATGCCGTGAAGATATTCCACGAACAGACCTATGGCGTGGATCGGCTGGCGCAGATCATGGCTGGCCTGGGCGAGGAAGCGCGACTTCTCCTCCTGCGCTTCGGTCAGGTCGGAGCTGGTGCGCGATAGGACGACGTTGCGGGCCGCCAGTTCGTCGGCCAGCCTGACGTTCTGGACGAGGAAGTCGTTCATGCGGACGGCGAGAACGGTCAGTATCAGCCCGAACAGCATCATCATGATCGCCGTCGCCAGCGGTCCGGGCGAGACGCCGTTGACGAGCCAGGCGAAGGCCAGCAGCGGAACGGATGTCCAGATCGAAAGCAGGCAACTGCGCATAAGCATGTGCTGCGAGCTGACGGCTCCCAGCACCGTTCCGCCGAGCACGAGCGTATAGAAGGTCAGCATCTCGGCCGAGGACGACATGGCGCAAAGGACTGCGCCCGCGCCCCAGACGAGACCGATGACGGCGGTCAGCCCCGAATGCGCGAAACCGTACGCCTCAGGCGACGAGCGTTCCCCACGGCGGAAATAGGTGATCGCGACGGCCGACATCATCGCTGACAGGAGCACCATCGAGACGATCCAGATGGGGACCCAGGCGTCGGGATCGGCCTTGATCAGGACGATCCCGGCAAGCGCCGTGACGCAAAGATGGATGATCCAGCTCACGGAGCCGATGGAAAATAGATAGTCGAGACGCCAGTTCTTGCCACGCTCTGCGGCAAGGCTGGTCGCCGGCCTCAGCGAGCCGGGCCACCGGCTGAAATGCCGCACTCCGGTTTGTCTCCCCTCCATCCCGTTTCACCCCCTGCCGAAACCTTCTTCATTCTCTCTAGCACAGAAGTCCTTGTCTCGGATCAAGGGCAGGTTCCAGCTCACGGCCATGCCTTTGGCGGGGTATCGCCCAGGCATGACATGAGGCGAAAGACGCCGCGCGGCATCGGGTCTCTCTTGGCGGCGGGGTCTTCGCTCACAACTGCCGGATCGTACCAAAGCGTCGCTCCGAGCTCCGGCATCATGATGAAGGCGGGCGCCGGCTCTCCGCTGGCGGGAGGCTCCGATATGAAGTCGAATTTCTCATCCAGCAGATAAAATCGCAGATTGGTCAGCGTTTGCGCATGAATCTGTGCATCGACGCCATCTACCTCCAGAAGGTGGCGGGGGCCATCTTGCTTAGCACTTTCCTGGTATGGATCGCTGACCGGCAGCATAGTCATGCCACCATAGCCGTTCGACATGGTCAGAACGAACCAGTACGACCGCTGGGACGTTCCCAAGCGCAAATAGAGGTCTGACGCCATGCTGGCGTAAGACCGCGCCGGGATAAAGGAAAGTGAGAAGTCCCCGTCCTCAGTCCCCATCGCATAGGCGGCCCGTTCGACCGGACAGATGAGATCGGCCCGCGCGGAGCGGCCGTCAAAGGTGGTAAAACTCGCTACAGCTGCGACCACCGTGGCAAGAACGCATTTTCGCAACGTCCTTCCTCCACCGCTCGACCGATAAACATACGGCTTGACAAATCAGACGCGTCATAGGGCAGTCAATTAGTGCATCTGTCCGAATGTGAGCGCACGCCGCTTTGCGGCAATGTAGCCGTGAAAGCAGCGGAAAGCTGGTAGCGGATAATGACTCGATTTCCAAAACGGACTGTAACTCCAGTTGTGACGCTCGCCACATTTGCGGTCGGTCTGGCTGGAACGCCGGCCCTAGCGTTTTCCTGCGGGGGTAGAAACGCCCCGAGACGGCGGTTGGGCAGAAGCCGCCGCGCAGGGAGAAGACCACAACACCTGGCTTCTAGTGAAATGCAGTTCAGACCTAGCTGGCATCGGCCTCACGCTCAGGGATTTCTGGGGAGCGGCTCTTGGGCGTGCGAATGGAGACCGCTATCCGGTTCGCATCATTTTCCGCGGCCGCGACGGTTTCTGCACCGAGTATTTTGTCGGGTTGCCCTACAACGACAGCGAGAAGGAATGGAATACGGACGGATACGACACCCCTCGCTCCTTTCTCGATGCGTTCACGAAAGGTGCCACCATGCGCTTTGATGCCGCCGCGACCGCCGAAGAGATTGCCACCTATCAACTGAAAGGTTCGGCGGCGGCAGTCAGGAAAATGAGCGAAGCGTGTTGGGAGAGGTCCGGTGGCTGAAGGCAGACAGCTTGTGCGGACGCGCCCTCGTGCTGTTGGCGACGGCTCCGGCATGGTTCTCTTTTGCTTCCGCCCCGAAAAACCGGCCTTCAGCGCGATCCCGCCCAATCTGTTCCTGCGGCGTCAAATTTTCGGAGCGGGACCGAACGGATGACACAACAAACCCGGCTTAGGTCGCGCGCCCGGATATCGGCCATCGCCGCCGCCGCGGGCCACGCGGTTGTTTTCTGGCTTTTCGTCGAATCCCTCACGCTCCTCGTGGAGGACGCCGGGGCGTTCGGCCGTCCGTTCACGGTTCTGCTGTGCGGCTTTGCGACATGGCTGATTTGCGTGGGCAGGCCGGATCGCCACGGTGTCTGGCGATTTGCCCTGGCCGGATACCTGACCGTTGCGCTGGATGTGGCGATCACCCTCGCCGTCGTCACCACCGTGCTGATAGGCCGGATCGACCTGTCGGCAATCACGACTGCGATTGCCGCCACCGTGCCTTGGGCGCTGCCGATATGGGGCACGTTGATGGCTACAGTTTCGACAGCCTACGGCCTCGTCCTGCACCATCTGCAAAGGTCGGCCCCCGTGCACAATCCGTCTTCATCTCCCGGAGAAACGTACGAATGAACAAACTGAGCCTTTCGGCAGTCCTGCTGGCGCTTTTCGTGTTCGTCGGAGCCGCGCAGGCGGCATGGCGATGGGAAGGCGGACTGGTCGACGGGCGGGCCCATGTGATGGCGAGCGTCAGCGAGAACGGGAAGCAACTGCGCATCTCCTGCGAAAGCGGTAATGACAGGACGGTATTCCAAGTGGAACTTTCGGGATCGGGAATCCCTCATCTCGACAGGACGGACGGCGTACAGGAGTCTCTTGTGCTCCGGTTCGGCCGCGCAGATCGCGCCTACAATGAACTCGATGGCTGGGCCGACGTCTGGTATTCCGGTGACAAACGAACATGGAGCGGCGCACTTTACCTCAAGTCCAAAGGACTGGACGTCTTCGGAGCCGCTTCCGAGTTGCGCGTACTGAACACCCGCAACAAGCTCGTGGCAGTCTTCCCGCTGTCGGGATCGCGCAAGGCGGAGAAAGCCATTCGCGCCATCTGCCATCAGGGGATGGCGCCTGCCCGCTATCTTGCCGGCGCTGCCCCGTCAGCGAACCAGCCGGCGGCAGGCGCGGGAACGGCGGTTGCCACGGCCGAACGGCCTGTGAAAACCTCCCGCGTGCCGTCCGGCGTCCCGGAACTGGCGATGGGACCGCTGACGATCGCGGACGCCCGCAAAGCCGTTGGCTATCCCGGCAGGTTCGGCGCTGGTGCGCAAAACCTCAAGGTCGCGATCATCGACGCCGGCTTCGCCGGTCTCCGGGACTGGCTGGCGGAAGGCGGCGGTGGAAAACCCTACGAGCGCGACGCGACATTCATCCGCACCGAACTGAAATCGGACAGCAATCACGGCTTCAACGTCTATCGTGTCATGCGGCAGGTCTTGCCGGACGCGAAGATATACGTCTACGAGGTCGCTCTCGACAGCGCGTTCAGGCGATCGGTCGCCTATGTAGAAGACATGAGCCGCTTCGGCGTCACCTTCGTCAACATGAGCATCAGCGGCGGCCGCAATCCATACGATCCGCCATGGTCCGATTATGTCGAGTTTGGCGAAGCGCTTGTCGAGAACGGCGTTTATGCGATGGTAACGCCCGGCAACATGGGCCGCCAGTTCCACACCTTTGAAGCAGTTCCGGCGTTCGACGGCAGATCGATCGAGATAGCCCCGGTCAAGGGTCGAAACGTCGGCGTCTTCGGATTCGACGCCGGGGCCAGGAGCCTGAGGCTGTACTGGCCAGCCAGGCCAGGCGACCCTGGCCTCGCCCTGGAGTTTTACCAGCGCATCGACGGGAAACTTACCAGGCTTGGCGAGGCCAGAACCAAGGGCGGACACGTCGAATACGTCTCGAGCGACGGTACGGCGACAGGCACCGTCGAGGCGCCGGAAGGAACGATTTCGGTCATCCCGAGGGAATTGCTCGCCGGACGCGAAGGTCGAATCCACACCTTCATTCGTGTCAATGGCGACCCCGCGGTCTTCAAGGGCCGCAAGATGACGATATGGGCGGATCGTGGTCTCCATGTCGGCGGTCGGCCGAACGGATCAGGTTCGATAAGCCAGTCGGCGCGGATCGAAAGCCCGAACCTGATCGCGGTCGGCTCCTTCGGACGCAACGAAAGCGGAGAAATCGCGCCTTCCGCCTATTCCTCGCATGGCTGGAGTCTGCCGGAGCCGGAGCCTCTGCCTCATGTGATCGGACCGGGTAGCCTGAAAATGCCGGAGGGCGACGTCATACACGGGACCTCTTTCGCCAGCCCCTTCGTGACGGCCGTACTGTCCGGCCTTTCGTGGCGTGTGATGAACCCGAAGAACGTTGCCGAGAAGGTATCGTCGCACAGCTTCCTTTTCGACGGTAATGCCGGCGCGGTCTCGAGCCGCTGGGGTGTTCCCGATGCGGGACTGATGTTGCAGCCGGAACGACTGAAGAAACTGCTCGGCTCCGACCGGATCGATGACGTCGCACATCGTGTCGAGGGCGAGGACATCGTCGTCACCGGACGGATCACGCGCTGCTGCATGGAGGGTGTTCGTGCCGAACTGCTGGCGATCGTCGCGGAGGTGACGGGCAAGAAGGACGACGGTTCCAGCAAGCTTGAGCTGAACCGCGATGCGGTCGGCACGACCCGGTTGACGACCGACCGGAAGGCCTATGACGGGTTTCCGTTCGAGATCAGGATTCCGCGCGGGAAGATCGCCGGCAACGGCAACGAGCTCGAACTCGTGTTCGGCGTGCGCCGGATGAGCGGCGATCGCGGGACCCTGGTGCCAGTCGGGACCGAGGTCCCCTACAGGCTGTCGCTTCGGTAGGCGGCGCGGCGGGCGACCGGCCCGCTCGTCAATCGGTGCGCGTCAGCTTCATCGCGCTCCGGCTCCGCCGGCCGTTTCGCGCGACGGCGCTGTCGATGGTCAGGCCGCCGTCGCGAAGGGACCATCGCATCGTCCCTTCGTAGCGGCTTCGGCCGGTTCCGCCGATATGGAAGGTCATGTCTGGACCGGATGCTTCTCCAACCAGCAAATCGCGTGCGCCCAAGCCGGATATGGTCCAATCTCCGCGATAGGTCGAGCCGGCACTGTTGACGAGATCGCCACTGAATGACGCAGTATTGCCTCCGCCTCCGCCTCCGCATCGCCCGAAAAACGCAAGTTTGCCGACCGCCTCCGAATAGCGCATCACGACGCGGCAGCGGATCGCCTGCCTCGGCTCACCTTCCGAGCGCACCGCCCAGCCGTCTCCCTTCCAGACGCCAGAAAACCGGCCAAGCACGGCGTCCGCCCGCGCGGGCGGCGAAAACAGGGTCGCGGACAGGCCCAGCGCGACGAACAGGGACAGGGAACGCGTCATCGCCGGTTCTCCCGCAGATGGATGAGTGCTGGCAGGAGGACGAGATCGGTGACCAGCGCCACCGCCAGCGCCGCGACCTGGATACCGGCGAAGGCTCTCACGGTTTCAAAACTGCTGAACAGGGGCACGGACAAGCCGGCGCAGATCAGGGCGGTGGTGATCGCCATCGGCCAGCCGGCCCTGTTCGCGGCCTGTCCCAGGGCGGCTTCCAGCGGGGCGTTTCGATCGCGCGCCTGAAGGTAGCGGCTGACGAAATGAATGGAATCGTCGATGGCGATGCCGAAGGCGACGGTCAGGGCCAGAACGGCGCTTGGCCCGATCCGCCAGCCGGAAAGACCGGCGTAGAGACCGGCCGAGAGAAGCAGCGGCAGCATATTCGGCATGACAAGAACCGCCGCGATCCAAAGCCTGCCGAAAGCCAGCGCCACGAGCAGGCAGGCGACGACACACGCGACCGCCAGCGACAGGGCCATCTGATACACGAGGACGGAGGCTTCGTGGCGCAGGACGGTTGGCAGGCCCGTTATCAGGCTGGCCCCGAGATTGCTGGCCGCTCGCTCCACCCGGTCGTAGACTTGAAGCGTATCGCGGCTGCGCATCGGTTCCGGCATCAAAACGACCATGCGTTCGATGCCGTCCTGCGGTTCCAGCAGCGAAAGAAAGGGCAGCGTGCCGCTCGCCTCTCCACCGGACCACGCCATGACCAGTGAATGCGAGATGACCGGATAGTCCGACGCGGCCTTCGACAGCGCAGCCAATCGCCGGGCCGCATCGCCCCCGTCAGACTCCACGGCGCCGTGCGGGAACTCCACCCAGAGCCGATAGAACCCTCCGAACCTGTCGGCGACCTGCCGCTCGGCGGAACGCACGCTGCCGCCGAGCGGAAGATTCTGCTGCAACGTGAACCATGGCTCGGCCTGCCAGCACATGACCAGTCCGGCAAAGGTCACGAGGAGCCCTGCTACGGCAGTTTTTCGGGAGGACGACACGGCGCGGATCGCAAGGCGGCGGATCGCGGCAGGAGGGCTAGCGCCGCCTGGCCGGCCCCGCGGACGGAGCATTCGCACCAGCACCGGAAATGCGACGATCATCGCAACATAGCCGGCGAAGACCCCGACGCCGCCGACGAGCGACAATTCCCTGATCTGCACGTCGCCCACGATGAAGATCGCCGCGAAGGCGATGACGGTCGTGACCGACGTCAGCGCGCAGGCCGGACCGACGCTCTCGATCACGCTCGCCAGCGCGGCGTCCTCGTCGCGGGATTGCCGATCCCGCGCATAGGCGATCGTCAGATGAACGCAATCCGCCAGCGCGAGGATGAAAATGAGGATGGGAACGACATTGTTGACGACGGTGACGGGGATATCGAGCACCACGAAGACGGCAAGGCTGAACAGGCCGGCAACGCCCGCCGGCGCGATGCACGCCAGGATCAGCCGGGCATCGCGAAACAGCCAGCCGGCAAAGACCAGGGCGACGATGCCACCCGCCACCGTGTAGAGGACGAGATCGTCCTTGAGGGCGCGCACGATCTCCGGCCCGATGAGGTCCTCGCCCGTGATCGCGAAGCGGAGGCCGGAAGGCGCGGCGGCGTCGAGCAATCCGGAAACCGCACCAGCGAGCGCGAGGGGAGCGCCCGGGAGAGCGTCGTCTTCGACGACAACGTGGATGACAGCGGCTTTCCGGTCGCCGGTCAGCAGGATCGACGACAGCGGCTTCGACTTCTCGAAGGCCCGCAACCGTTCCGGGAAGGCTTTCGCGTGCATGTCCAGCGGCAGCAATGGCTGTCCCGCATGGACGGCCGCGTCCTCCGGAAAGCGCGCTGTCCCGATGGAAACAACCGCGCCGACGCCGTCGAGCAGGGAAATATCGAGTGAGATGTCCCGGATATGCTCGAACGCGTCGAGGGACATCGGCTCGTCGGCTTCGGCGAGCACGACGATGTGCCTCGGCTTCGGGCCTGCCCGCTGCAAGAAGTCCGCATAGGCCGCCAGATGCGGATTGCCCGAGGAAAAGCTGCGGTAGATATCCGGGTCGAAACGCAGTTGCGGTGCGACCGCCATGGCGGCCAGCATCAGCCCCAGCAGGAGCAGGCCGGCGATGCGCGGCGCCCCGGCCGCCCACAGGCCGGGAGCGGCCAGCCAGCTTCGTTCAGACGAGCGCACGTCCGAGCCTCAAGCGCACGAGCGGCCTTTCGATCCTGCGCGCGGTGCGCAGGCTGTCGAGCGCCTCGTGCATGGCGCGACGCCGCATGGCCTGAAACGCGGGAAGTCCGATCCGGCCGAAGGGTCGAGCGATCATGGCGACTGCGCCGGCAAAGCGTCCGTGGTTCGCGAGGCCTGATATGAAGTCTTCCCAGGCGGCCACAAAGACCAGTCCTGCGCCGGCGTCGAGAATCGTTCTCTGAAACTGCACCATGTCCGGCGGCACGCCGTGCCGCCGGCAGTAGGTCGCGTGCATCTCGCAGATCGCTTCGGCCAGATCGAACCGGATATGCGCGCGCACGGCGAGAGCGAGGGCGGTAATCCGGTTCAGCCAGCCGGGCGATGCGCCCAACATGCGGTGCAGATAGCCGGCCCACGGCCGGATCGATGTCGGCGTGCTTTCCCCGGGCAGGCGTAGCACATAGTCGTTGAACTTGTCGAAAAGGCGAATGATGAGAAGATCGAGCGCCTCGTTTTGCTCGCATGTGCGAGAATATGCGCGCCATCGGCTGATGGTGTGGAAGTAGAGCAGGGCGAAATGGCCGTGGACGATCGAGGCGTGCGCGAGATCTTCCAAGAGGGATTCGATGGTCTCAAGACGCGCGTTCGTCCGGCTGCGGTCATCGCTCGTCATTTGCGTACGCGCCACTTTCCCGGTCCATATCGATCTTTTCGCCGCTGACGGGAAGACCGCGAAACACCTCGTTGCGCCGGGGACAATCGGTTCATTGCCGCGATGTCCGCGAGAAAAGCGGCCCGATCAGCTTTCGCATACCTGCCGCATGGATTGGCGCGCCTTGCGCGTTCCTTTCAGCCCCCAGACATTGATCTGCTCCCCGTCCATGTTGCGGATTTCAAGATGGCGGCTCGACGCGAACGCCTCCAGAAACCCCGGGGACAGGATGCCCTGCGCCATCCACACCCGATCCCACGGCACGTAGGTCAGCGTGACGGGGAATGCTGTCCCGTCGAAGTCGAAGACCACCTCTTGCCTGGTTTCCTCCGGATAGGTGCGCGGAACCGTGGCCAGTGCGCTGCCATGGAAATCCCACAGCATTAGGTTCCCCCGCGGCTCGCCGCGGCGACAGCTGAATTCGAGCCGTCCAACATAGTTCTCGCCTTCGGCGCTCGCGGCGACGCTCGGCCAGTCGCCCGTGTCGGGAAAAGTCACCATCCACGTTCCGGGCTCCACCCACATCGTGTGGCCCGGAGGTCCCCATTGCCCCGGCTCGCCCCATTGGGCCATCGCCGGCTGGCAGCACCACAGAAGTCCGATGGCAACGGCCGCACGAGGCAGCCTGCACCCTGCCTTTTCCATATGCTCCCCACCATGCCCCGTTACAAAGTCCGCCCTGATGCAAGACGCCTTCGGAACCAAGTCTATGGGCCAGGCTCCGGGCCGGGCAACCCGGTCACATGTGCTATCGCGTGGGCCTGAAGGCCATGCGCGCCACTACGACAACTGCCCTAGTCGACACGGAATGCCTGAAGACGCAACCTAATCCCGATGAAATGGTCGCAGTTCCGGAGTTGGCGGGGATGGTCGAAAGAAAGATGGCGTGCGCCGGAGAAAAGAGTTCGGGACTTGGTGACATCGGCCGAAAAGGCTGGCTAGCGTTCGTGCTTTTGGTGGGGGCGATGGGTGCACAGGCTCATGCGCAGTCGGTCGATGGTCGCGTCGAGCGCGGGACGCGCACCTATTACTGCGATGTGTGGAACAGCGCGTCGATCCGCGCGCATGTCCTGTTCGTAGAGTATTTCTACCAGCAGGGCGGCCAGTGGTACAATGTTTCGCGCCGATGTGACCCCGGATCCGCGAATGTGAATTGTGAGATCGATCCCGGAAGTAGCCGGGGGTTCGATTCACGTATCCCTCTCGGGCAGTATCCCGTCAGCGCCTGTCGTGCGCATTTCGGACCTGGCCGCTGGTAGTTCGGCGATCTCGCAACCTGCATGAAGTATGAGTATGCTGGTCCGATATGGCTGGGCTATAAGCATGTTTCTGCTTGCAGGAATTGCTTCACTCAGCGGTTGCGCCACCGGTCGCGACCCGGATCGTTCCACGCCAGCATTCTCGTCTGTTGTTCCTGTCGTCGCCCGACCTGTCCGTCGTCAGAACATTTGGCACAACTCGCGGCGTAAATTAGCGGAGTGCGGGCCTCGTCCTGGGGGTTGATGTTAGGCGGCGAGCTTGCGGTGTTGCAAGCGCCGATGTTCGATGGTCTGTC
>JAEZXF010000123.1 GCA_023419995.1 Pseudomonadota bacterium
CGGCTGGCCGCGCGCGCGCATCGCCGGCTACGCGCTGATGGCGATGTGGAGCGCGGCCGCCCTCGCCCTCGTCCTCCATCTCGTCTCCGCCTACGACCCCCACCTCTTCGCCCGCTACGCGCCCAACTACCTGTCGGGCCTGAAGATCACGCTCCAGCTCGTCGGCCTCTCGGTCGCGCTCGGCGCGCTGCTGTCCGCGCCCGTGGCCTATGCCCGCGCCTCGAAGGTCCGCTGGCTCGCCTGGCCGGCCTATGCCTACGTCTATTTCTTCCGCGGCACGCCGCTTCTGGCCCAGGCCTTCCTGATCTATTACGGCGCCGGCAATTTCCGGCCCCAGCTCGAGGCGCTGGGCCTGTGGGGGTTCTTCCGCGAGGCATGGTACTGCGCGCTCTTCGCCTTCACGCTCAACACCGCCGCCTATCAGGCGGAGATCCTGCGCGGCGCGGTGCAGTCGGTGCCGAGGGGCCAGTGGGAAGGAGCCGCCTCCCTCGGCATCCCGCGCTGGCTGACGCTACGCAGGATCATCCTGCCGCAGGCGCTCATCGTCGCGCTGCGCCCCTACGGCAACGAGATCATCCTGATGATCAAGGGCTCGGCCATCGTCGCCATCATCACCGTGCTCGACCTGATGGGCGAGACGCGCCGCGCCTATTCGCGCACCTTCGATTTCCAGACCTATCTCTGGGCGGCGGTGATCTACCTTGCGATCGTCGAGCTGCTGCGCAACATAGTCAACCACATCGAAGGCCGCATCACCGCGCACCTCAGGCGCTGAGCGGCACCGACTTCTGAACCGCAAAGAACGAAGGAGAGCCGTGATGGCCAAGGTTGCATTTCTCGGGCTGGGCGTCATGGGCTATCCGATGGCAGGGCACCTGAAGAACCGCGGCGGCCACGAGGTCACGGTCTACAACCGCACCGCCGCGAAGGCTGAGAAATGGGTGTCCGAGCACGGCGGACGCGCCGCAGCCACCCCGGCCGAGGCCGCGGCCGGGCAGGATTTCGTCTTCGCCTGCGTCGGCAACGACGACGACCTGCGCGCCGTGACCGTCGGGGCCGGCGGCGCGTTCGACGCGATGAAGCCGGGCGCGATCTTCGTCGACAACACCACGGCCTCGGCCGAGGTCGCGCGCGAGCTCGACGCCGAGGCACGGAAACGCGGCCTCGGCTTCGTCGACGCGCCGGTTTCCGGCGGCCAGGCCGGAGCGGAGAACGGCGTGCTGACCGTGATGTGCGGCGGCGACGAGGCGACCTTCGGCAAGGCCAAGCCGGTTATCGATTCCTTCGCCCGCATGGTCGGGCTGATGGGCCCGGCCGGCGCCGGCCAGCTCACCAAGATGATCAACCAGATCTGCATCGCCGGCCTGGTGCAGGGGCTGTCGGAGGGCATCCATTTCGGCAGGAAGGCCGGCCTCGACATCGAGAAGGTGATCGAGGTCATCTCCAAGGGCGCGGCCGGCTCGTGGCAGATGGAGAACCGCCACAAGACGATGGCCGCGGGCAAGTACGATTTCGGCTTCGCCGTGGACTGGATGCGCAAGGATCTCGGCATCGTGCTGGAAGAGGCAGACCGCAACGGGGCGAAGCTTCCCGTCACCGCGCTCGTCGACCAGTTCTACAAGGACGTGCAGCAGATGGGCGGCCGGCGCTGGGACACCTCCTCGCTGCTGGCGCGCCTGGAGCGGTAATCATGGCGGCGGCCGGCCTGTCGTCCGCCTCGACCGTCGCGGCGATCGTCGCGCATCTGGAAACGCTGCGCTCGGAGACGAACATCGCCGGCATGGCGCGCTACGGTATCCGCACCGATGCCGCGCTCGGCATCTCCAACCCGGACATGCAGAAAATCGGCCGGCTGGTCGGTCGCGACCACGCCCGGGCGATGGAGCTCTGGCGGACAGGCATCCGCGAGGCGCGGATGCTCGCCCTCTACACCGCCGAGCCCGCCCGCCTGACGGCGGACGAAGCCCGGCGCTGGGCCGGCGACTTCGCCTCGTGGGAGATCGTCGACGCCGCGGCCGATCTCTTCGTCGAGGCGCGGCTGGAGGCGGTGCTGGTGCCGGAGTTCGCCGAAGACGGGCGCGAGTTCGTACGCCGCGCCGCCTTCGCGATGATCGCCGGCGCGGCGGTCCACCTCAAGCGCGAACCGGACGCCACGCTCACCGGTTGGCTGCCGCTGGTCGAGCGCCATTCCGGCGACGAGCGCAACTTCGTCAAAAAGGCCGTCAACTGGGCGCTGCGCAACATCGGCAAGCGCAACCTCGCCTGCCACGCCCCGGCGCTGGCGCTGGCCGAACGGCTCGCGGTCTCGCCGGACAGGACGGCGCGCTGGATCGGCAAGGACGCCGTGCGCGAGCTTGCCGACGCGAAGACCCTGGAGCGGGTGCGGAAGAAGACGGCCTAGGCTGCCGCCGGCGGCAGCCTAGGCCGCGTTCGCGCCGCTTTCCTTGTCGAGCACCAGATAGTCGAGCGGAAGCTGGGTGGTGTTCTTGATCTGCTCCATCGCGAAGGCCGACGACACGTCGCGGATCTCGATCTTCGAGATCAGCCGCTTGTAGAAGGCGTCGTAGGCGGCGATGTCGGGCACCACCACGCGCAGCAGATAGTCGATCTCGCCGCTCATGCGGTAGAACTCGACGACCTCGGGAAACTCCTGGATCACCTCGGAGAAGCGCTTCAGCCACTCCATGCTGTGGGTGTTGGTGCGGATCGACACGAAGACGTTGACGCGCGTATTGACCTTGCCCGGGTCGAGGATGGCGACGCGGCGCTGGATGACGCCCTCCTCCTCCAGCTTCTGGATCCGCCGCCAGCACGGCGTCGTCGAGAGGCCGACCTTCTTGGCGATGTCGGCGACGGCGAGCGTCGAATCCTCCTGCAGGAGGCGAAGAATTTTGCGGTCGAGGCGGTCCATATGGTGGCTCCGTAGAATTTCATGCCAATATGAGCATGAAAACATACCTCGACAAGAAACATTTTCCCGTACATGGCACCGAAGGCGCGGAATACGCCTACGGATCAAGCCCGGCGCGCATTGCGTTTGCGCGCGGGCCCGCTGCCTTCGGATGAACCCGCCGGATCAGGCGTCGGCGCTCGGACGCGCACGGAGGGCGGCGTACCAGCGCCGCACGTGGGCCAGTTCCTCCGGAACGGCGATGCGCGCCGGCTTCATGAAGTCGACGGCGATCATCCCGGTGATGTCGGCGATCGAGTAGGCGTCGCCGGCCGCGAACTCGCGGCCCGCCAGTTCCCTGTCGAGCAGGGAAAGGAAGACGAGCGCCTTGGGCCGGTTCGCCTCACCCCACTCGGCGATCTGCGGCACCTCCCACCCGGCCATGGCCGGATGCGTGTGGCGGAACGCCTGCGCCACCGGCATCAGCAGGTTGAGCTCCATGCGCCGCTGCCACTCCTCGACGCGCGCCCGGCCGAGGGCGCCGGCGCCGAACAGCGGCGGCTGCGGCTGCACTTCCTCGAAATAGCGGCAGATGGCGACGGATTCGGTGATCACCGTGCCGTCGTCGAGCTCGAGCACCGGCAGCCGCAGCAGCGGGTTGCGATCGGCGACCTCGGGCGCGCGGTGTCCCATCGCGCCCATGTCGACGGGCACCAGCGGCACCTCGATGCCCTTCTCGGCCAGGAACACGCGCACCCGGCGCGGATTGGGCGCCTTGCCCCCGTCGAACAGCTTCATCGGAATCTCCTCCCTTGGAACCGTCACTCTAGACGCCGAACAGGCCGCGCAGCCAGCCGAAAAACGCCGGGAACCAGTCGTGCCGGTCCTGGGCGAGGCCGCCATGCACGCGCCGCCAATCCTGCGGCCGCTCGAACGAGCCGGCCCACAACCCGCGGCCGGCGCGCCGCGCCGCATCCTCCTCCCGGTCGTAGTCGCCATAGGCAACGGCCCAGCCCGCCTCCACCATCGCCCGGTTCAGCTCGACGCCGCCGGCGACGCAGCGCGCCAGCAGGCGGTCGTAGCGATCCCGGCGCGAGCCGCGGCAGGAAATCTCCCGTCCGGCGACGAGCGCATCCAGCGCCCTGCGCGCCTCCGCGCCGCAGGGATAGCCGGTCCCGGCGCGGGTGCAGGTCTGGCCGATCTCCGGCGCGTCGATGCCTTCGAGGCGGATGCGCACCACGCCATGCGCCAGTGAATCCCCGTCCGCCACCCGCATCGTCGCGTCCAGCACCTCGACGGGGCCGGAGAGCGGCCCCCGCGCCGCCGCGAAGGCGAGGAGCGCCAGGAAGGCGACGGCCAGCACGCCGTCCGCCGCGCGCCGCCAGCGGAACGCCCGCCCGCGCGCGCGGCGCGGTCCACCTGCGGGCCTGCGACGGCGCATCAGGGGAAGGCTCTCTTAATCATTCGGGGCTAGCTTGCCTTGACAGAAAATCACCATACGGCACTGCCGAAGCTGGACATGGCCCCGCAGCCCTCGACGACAGTCGACAAGAACATTGTGGACCGCACGAACGCGCGTCGCAACAGCGACGTCGCCAGGGCCGTTCGCCGCACGCGCGACCGGCTGTCCGAGCAGGCCGGAACGCCGGTCTACGACCGCGAATTGCTCAAGCTGCACGCCGACGCCGTCTGGAACACGGCGCTGGCCGTCCCGCTGATGGTGCTGGTCGTCTCGCTCGCCGGCTTCGCCGCCGGCGTCGGCCTCGACATCGCCATATGGGCGCTGGTGACGCTGACCTGCTACGGCTGGCTGATGCTCATCGCGCGCAAGGGCGCGCGCACCGACACGCCCGACATCGAGCCGGACAAGGTCAAGCGCGCCTTCCTGCTCGGCCATTTCACCAGCGGCCTCGGCTGGGCCTATTTCGCCTGGCTCGGCTGCGCCGATTGCCAGGTCGACCAGTTCCCCGTCCTCAAGGCCGTGGCGCTGCTGCTGGTCATGGCGGCGACGGCGATCATCTCGTCGGCGCTGCGCGGCGCGCTGATCGTGACCTTCGCGCTTCCGGTCGCCGCCTCCGGCATCTTCTTCGCGCTCGCCCCGGCCTGGGAACCGGTCGACGCGATCATGGTGACGCTGCTCGTCGTCTCGCTGCCCTTCTTCACCTACGTCGCCGGGCACCTGCACTCGTCGGCGGTGATGCTGCTGTCGTTCCGCGCCGAGAAGGACATGCTGATCGCCGAGCTGGAGACGGCCAAGGCGATGTCGGACGAGGCGCGCCGCCGCGCCGAGGAGGCCAACCTCGCCAAGTCGCGCTTCCTCGCCACGATGAGCCACGAGCTGCGCACGCCGCTCAACGCCATCCTCGGCTTCTCGGAGGTCATGGCGGGCGAGGTTCTTGGCCCACTGCAGAACCCGACCTACCGGGAGTATGCCGGCGACATCCACGCCTCCGGCAAGCACCTGCTGCACCTCATCAACGAGATCCTCGACCTGTCGCGCATCGAGGCGGGGCGCTACCAGCTCAACGAGGAGCCGGTGACGCTGGAGAGCGTGGCCGAGGAATGCTGCCACCTGATGGAACTGAAGGCCCGCAACAAGGACATCCGCATCGTCCAGCAGTTCGAGCCGCACCTGCCGCGCCTGTTCGCCGACGAGCGCTCGCTGCGGCAGATCACCCTCAACCTCCTGTCCAACGCCGTGAAGTTCGCGCCGAGCGGCAGCGAGGTGCGCGTGCGCGTCGGCTGGACGGCCGGCGGCGGCCAGTATGTCTCGGTCAAGGACAACGGCCCCGGCATCCCCGAGGACGAGATTCCCGTGGTGCTGTCGGCGTTCGGCCAGGGGTCGATCGCCATCAAGAGCGCCGAGGAGGGAACCGGGCTCGGCCTGCCCATCGTGCAGGGCCTGCTCGCGCTCCACGGCGGCGAGTTCCAGCTCCATTCGCGGCTGCGCGAGGGCACCGAGGCGATCGCGATCTTCCCGCCCCATCGGGTGATGGAGGAGCTTCCGCCCGTGCCGCAGCAGGCGCGGGTGGCCGCGGCCGGCGGTCGCCGGCGCTGAGCCGGCCGATCAAGGCATGCCGGCCGGAACCGGGCCTTCCGGCGTGAAATCAAGGAATTAGGACAGCAGCCTGAATCGCTTTCGCAGCGTGCGCCTCAGGGCCGCACCACCATGCCCGAATGCGCGAGCGCCGCGTTCTTGACGATGCCGGCCGCGAGGGCCGCGCCTGCCCCCTCCCCGTCGCCGAGCGAAAGATCGACGAGGGGAGAAAGCCCCAGGACCTCGGCGGCCTTCGCCATGCCCCCGGCGGTCGAGACGTGCCCGAGCATGCAGTGGTCGATGGCCGTCGGCTCCATGGCCTTCAGCACCGCCGCAGCCGCGAGGCTGACATAGCCGTCGAGGACCACGGGGATCTTCTCCATGCGGGCGGCGAGGATCGCGCCGGCGATCGCCGCGAGCTCGCGACCACCGAGCCGGCGCAGCGCCTCCAGCGGGTCCTTGAGATGCGCGCGGTGGAGCGCCAGCGCCTGCTCGACCTTCCCGGCATGGGTCTCGGTCCAGTCGGAGATGGGCCCGCCGTGCAGCGCCGCCATCAGCGCCGCGGCCGACAGCTCGCCGCCGGCGCCGATG
>JAEZXF010000186.1 GCA_023419995.1 Pseudomonadota bacterium
AACCTCAACCGCGACGGCCAGCGCCGGACGGCCTACGATCTTCTTTCCTATCCGGACATCGACCTGAAGCGGCTTGCCGCGATCTGGCCGTCGCTCGCAGCGATCCCCGAGGCCGTGGCGGAACGGCTGGAGACCGAGGCGCGCTATGCGGTCTATCTCGACCGGCAGCAGGCAGATGTGGGGGTGCTGAAGCGCGAGGAGGCGCGGACGATCCCGGACGACCTCGATTTCTCCGCGGTTTCGGGGCTTTCCAACGAGCTGAAGCAGAAGCTCGCCGCGCGCCGGCCGCGCTCTATCGCCGACGCGCAACGGATCGACGGCATGACCCCGGCGGCGCTGGCGATCGTGCTGTCGATGGTTCAGGATGTGGAAAACCGCCACCGCGGGGCGGCATGACCGACAGGCTCGCCGAGATTCGTGACGTCGCCGGAACGGTTTCACGTGAAACGCTGGAACGGCTGACGGCATTCGAGGCCGAGTTCCGCAGGTGGTCGGCACGGATCAACCTCGCTGCGCCGTCGGCGCTGGAAAGCCTGTGGCCGCGCCACATTCTCGACAGCGCGCAGCTCTGCGGCCTGAAGCCGGACGCGACGGACTGGCTCGACCTCGGGTCGGGTGGCGGCTTTCCCGGTGCGGTGGTGGCGATCCTGCTGCGGGATCGGCCGGGCGGGCGCATCGAGCTGGTCGAGAGCAACAACAAGAAGGCCGCCTTCCTGCGCGCGGTGCTCGGCGCGCTTGAGGCGCCGGCGACCGTGCATGTCTGCCGCATCGAGGCCGCCTTCGGCCGCGTCCGCCAGCCACAGGTCGTCACGGCGCGGGCGCTGGCACCGCTGCCGCGTCTTCTGGCGCTGGCCGAGCCGTGGCTCGCCGCCGGCGCGACCGCACTTTTCCACAAAGGCCGGGATTACGCAGCCGAGATCGCCGAAAGCCGTGACGGCTGGCGATTCGATCTGGTAGAACACACCAGCAAGATTGACCCGGCGGGGCGCATCCTCGAGCTGTCGGGGGCAGTGCGGAAAGGCCCGGCGGGCAGCATCGACACATCGCTTCGGCAGGCCGGCTCATGACCCCGAGACCCCGCATCATCACCGTCGCCAACCAGAAGGGCGGCGTCGGCAAGACGACCACCGCGATCAACCTCGCGACCGCGCTGGCCGCCATCGGCGAGCGCGTGCTGATCGTCGACCTCGACCCGCAGGGCAACGCCAGCACCGGCCTCGGCATCGACCGGCAGGATCGGACGGTTTCGTCGTACGACCTGCTGACGGGCGCGGCCGGCGTCGGCGAGGCGGCGATGCCGACGGCGGTTCCCGGCCTTTCCGTCATCCCCTCGACGCTCGACCTGCTCGGCATCGAGATGGAGATCGCCTCGGCGCCCGACCGGGTGCTGCGGCTGCGCAACGCGTTGCGCCGCTCGTCGGAGCAGGGGCTCGATTTCACCTATGTGCTGATCGACTGCCCGCCGTCGCTCAATCTCCTGACGCTGAACTCGATGGCGGCGGCCGATTCGGTGCTGGTGCCGCTGCAGAGCGAATTCTTCGCGCTCGAGGGCTTGAGCCAGCTGCTGCAGACGGTCGAGCAGGTGCGCAACTCGATCAACCCGGACCTGACGATCCAGGGCATCGTGCTCACCATGTTCGACGGCCGCAACAACCTCGCCAACCAGGTGGTCGAGGACGTCCGCGCCCATATGGGCGACGCTGTCTACGAGACGGTCATCCCGCGCAACGTGCGCGTGTCGGAAGCACCGTCCTACGGCAAGCCGGCGATCCTCTACGACCTCAAATGCACCGGAAGCCAGGCCTATCTGCAACTTGCCTCGGAGGTCATCCGGCGCGAGCGCAGGCTGCGGGCGGCCTAGCCCGTTGCGGACGAGACGAGACGAAGACCAAACGATGCGGATGACACCATGAGCGACGATCCTTCCAGAAAGCGCCTCGGACGCGGCCTCGCCGCGCTGATCGGTGAGATGGACAAGCCCGCCCAGGCTGCCTCCGCGCCGCGCATCGGCGCCGACGGCCGGGTGCCGATCGAGTTCGTCGGCCCCAATCCGCGCAACCCGCGCCGCGCCTTCGGCGAGGCGGATCTGGCCGATCTCGCCCAGTCGATCCGCGAGCACGGCATCGTCCAGCCGGTCGTGGTCCGCACCGCCGCCGGCGGCCGCTACGAGATCATCGCCGGCGAGCGGCGCTGGCGCGCGGCCCAGCGCGCCGGGCTGAGCGAGATCCCGGTCATCATACGCGACGTCGACGACAGGGTGGCGCTCGAGCTGGCGATCATCGAGAACGTCCAGCGCGCCGATCTCAACCCGCTCGAGGAGGCGCTCGGCTACCAGCAGCTCATCGACGACCACAACTACACCCAGGCCGATCTCGGCCAGGTCATCGGCAAGAGCCGCAGCCATGTCGCCAACACGCTTCGGCTGTTGAAACTCCCTGATTCCATTCATGAAATGCTGGTCGACGGCTCGCTGTCGGCCGGCCATGCGCGCACGCTGGTGACGGCGGAAGACCCGGCGGGGCTGGCCCGGCGCATCGTCGACGAGGGCCTGTCCGTCCGCCAGGCCGAGGCGCTGGCGCAGGAGCCGTCACGCGGCGGCGAGCCGGTCCGGAAATCCGCGCCGCTGCCGAAGGACGCCGACACGCTGGCGCTGGAAAAGGCGCTGTCGGATGCGACCGGGCTGAAGGTGTCGATCGCGCACGGGCCGAAGGGCGGCGAGCTCAAGATCACCTACCGCACGCTGGAGCAGCTCGACGAGATCTGCCGCCGCCTCGGCTCCTAGATGTTTAGTCCTGGCATTTACTGGAGCGGATTGAGGATGAACCGTTGGGGCTGTGAAGTGCATGCATTGCAGATGAACTCGTAGGGTGTGAGGCCTTTGAGGGTCTTGAGCCTGCGAGCGAAGTTGTAGGCCGAGACGAAGTCCGCGAGGTGCTGCCGCAGTTGGTCGTGGCTCTCGTAGTAGAAGCGCCTGACGGTGGCGTCCTTGATGGTGCTGTTCATGCGCTCGACCTGACCGTTGGTCCATGGGTGCCTAGTCTTGGTGGTGCGGTGCTCGATGTCGTTCCTGGCGCAGGCATACTCAAAGGCATGCGCTCTGAAGATCTCTCCGTTGGCGATGGCCTCTTTGATCAGGGGCACGGCCGAGCCCCCAGCGCCGGGTGTGGTGAACTGGA
>JAEZXF010000255.1 GCA_023419995.1 Pseudomonadota bacterium
CGCCGATGTCCAGGCGATGGTGGATTCCCGCGGCGCGACGCCTAGATAGAAAGCGTCGCATCCGCCCGGCGCAGGCGCGCTGTTTGACGAAGGTCAAAGCCTGCGTGCATGCCGCGCGGCAGAATGCGATACTGGGCGGCATATCCGCCGCAGCGCTTCGGAGGCCGAAATGAGCTACAAGACCATTCTCGCCGTTCTTCAGGGCAAGGCCGACACCGGCCGCGTGCTCGACTGCGCCGTGCCGCTGGCCGCCCGCTTCTCCGCCCATCTCATCGGCTTCCATGCCGAGGCGTCGGCGATGCCCTACGTGACGCCGATGGGCTTCCCCGACACCGAGTTCATCGTCGCCAACGAGGAAGCCAACCAGCAGCGCAGCGCCGAGATCAAGGCGCTGTTCGAGGCGCGCGTGGCGCGCGAGGGCGTGTCCCATGGCTGGCACGCCACCCGCAACATCTCCGGCGACAGCGCGGTCAGCGCGCTTTCGGTGGCGCGGGCGAGCGACCTGATCGTCGTGCAGCAGTCGGATCCCGATGCGGATTCCGCCGTCGTCGGCGATGTCGAGACGCTCCTGTTCGAGAGCGGCCGGCCGGTTCTGGTCGTGCCCTATGCCGTGTCGGTCAACTGCGCGTTCCGCAAGGTGCTGGTGGCGTGGAACGGCTCGCAGCAGGCGGCGCGCGCCACCTTCGACGCGCTGCCGTTCATCCGCGGGGCGCAGGAGACCGAGGTGCTTTCGCTCGACGCCGCCGACAATGCCGAGCAGAACGCGGCGGTCGCCGGCGCGGACATCGCCGCGGCGCTCGCCCGCCACGGCGCCAAGGTGACCTTCTCCTCCGGCTTCTCGGCCGGCATCGGTGCGGGCGAGGCGATCGAGAACCGCATCGTCGACACCGAGGCCGAACTGCTGGTGATGGGCGCCTACAGCCAGTCGCGGCTGAAGGAGTTCTTCTTCGGCGGGGCGACGCGCACGCTTCTCCAGTCGATGCCCGTCGCCACGCTGATGTCGCGCTGAGGGCGGCGTTTCAGGCGGAGGCCTGGAAGCGCATCCGGCCGTCGTTCAGGAAGCAGGCCTTGCCGAACAGCGACAGGTCAAGCGGGTTGGGCAGCCTGATGTCGCGCATGTCGGGGCAGGGCCGCGCCGCGGGATCGTAGCGGCGGTCGATCTGCGACAGGAAGACGAAGACCAGCCCGCGCCGGCGCGCGAACGCGCCGAGCGTGCGGACCTGGCTTTCCAGCGGCGGCGTCTCGCGCCGCTGGTCGAGCAACTGCAGGTAGTCGACGACGACGAGCGTTCCGGAGGCGGCCGCATCGAGGCGGTCGACAATGTAGCCGGCGCATATCTCGTCGGCACAGTCGAAAACGAAGCGGTCGCGGAAGGCCGACGGCTCCGCGCCGATCGCCCGGAAACGGCCGGGCATGTCGGCCGCGGTGTATTCCAGCGAGAAGTAGAAGGCTGCCCTGCCGGCCTTCATCGCCTCGACCGCGAGGCGAAGCCCCATCAGCGTCTTGCCCTGGCCGGGCCGCGCGCCGAGGAGAAGCAGGTCGCCGGGCGCGAGCCGGGCGAACGCCCCGGCGGCCCCATCGGCGGGGCGCGCGGTAGCGGCATGGGCCGACGCCAGCATGCTCCAGCTTGCGAAGCCCTGCGTGGCGGCGATGCGGTCGAGCGCGGCGTGGAGCGGGATGCCTTCGCGGCGGGAAAGCTCCCTGGCCTGACGCTTCAGGCGATGGACGGGGGCGGAAAGCCTCATCGGAACAACCTTCTATTGCGAGCTGGGTCCTGCAATCCCTCCTTATGCGCAACGCTCGAACAGCCGGTCGGAAAGTCGGACAGCCCTGCATGAGATCGTGCTTTCCCGCGTGGAGGGGGGAGGCGCAGGCTTCACCCTGCGGCCACATTACCTGAGTCGGGGCGCCGCGAAACGCCGCAAGACCGCGACAAGCCGGGGAAGGGCGGTGCGGCGCACTTGCCAAAGGCCCGCGGTTGCGGGTAATTCCGGCTGCATTCCACATCAGCCGGAGTGCCGCCGATGTCCCTTCCCGAGAAGGCCTTCCCCGTTACCTGGGACCAGTTCCATCGCGATGCGCGCGCGCTCGCCTGGCGGCTTGCCGGCATCAACGCGGAGTGGAAGGCGATCGTCTGCATCACGCGCGGCGGGCTGGTGCCGGCGGCGGTGATCTCGCGCGAGCTCGGCATCCGCCTGATCGAGACGGTGTGCGTCGCCTCCTACCACGACTACACCGAGCAGGGCGAGCTCAAGGTGCTGAAGGAGATCACGCCGGGCCTGCTCGAGAACGAGGGCGCGGGCGTGCTGATCGTCGACGACCTGACGGCCACCGGCAAGACCGCCGCCATCGTCCGCGCGATGATGCCGAAGGCGCATTTCGCCGCGATCTACGCCAAGCCCAAGGGCCGGGCGGTGATCGACACCTTCGTGACCGAGGTGTCGCAGGACACCTGGATCTATTTCCCGTGGGACATGGGATTCGCCTACCAGAAGCCGATCGCCGAGGATCACCGCTCCTGAAGGTGCGCGAAGCTTGCGCGAGGCTTGCGCAAGCGTGCATGGAGAGGAGAAAACGCGCTTTTGGCGCGGTTTTTCCTTTATTTTCACATAATTGCTGGCAAACTTGAGCCCGTGATCCAGCCAGTTCGGGGCAAGTTGCCGATGTTCTTCGGATATTGCGCGCGCAATGCGCTCAGGGAGCGTATCCGCCGGTTTCTCGGCGGCGTGCCGCCGCGCGTGCAGGTGGCGGCGTTGCCGTGGCGCGTCGGCGACGACGGCAGCCCGCAGATGCTGCTGGTGACGAGCCGGGGAACCGGGCGGTGGGTGCTGCCCAAGGGCTGGCCGGAGAAGCGCGAGCCGCTCCATGCCGCCGCCGCTCGCGAGGCGGCCGAGGAGGCCGGCGTCAGCGGCGTCATCGCCGAGGAGGAGGCCGGCCGCTTCTACTACGGAAAGGCGATGCCCTCCGGCGCGCAGTGGCGCTGCGAGGTCCGCGTCTTCCCGCTCCAGGTCGAGAACGTCGCCGACAGGTGGCCGGAGCGGAAGAAGCGCACCCGGCGGTGGTTCGCCCCGTCCGAGGCCGCGCGGCTGGTGCAGGAGGCCGACCTCGGCGAGCTGATCGGTTCGTTTGCCGACAATCCACGGAAATTTTCCGCCTGATCGTATTCCGCGCGCGTCGCGGCTTGTGATCGTTCGCCGGCTTACCTAGGAGGGTAGGCGAGGCACGCCCGGCGGGCTGCCCGAAGGTCGCCCTCGGGAAAAAGCCTATGACCGACTTCTCAACCGAAGCGCGCAAGGACACGCTCGACAAGGATCTGGACAAGCTCGTCCATGTCGAGGAAGCAGCCAGCTTCGTGGCGCGCGGGCTGGTGGCGCCGGGCCTCGGCCTGCTGTTCCTGGCGCTGTCGGCCATCGTCGCCTCGTTCTTCGTCATGCGCGAGCCGGGCTCGGTCGTCATCATCGCCGCCGCCGCCATCGGTGGCTACATGGCGCTGAACATCGGCGCCAACGACGTCGCCAACAATGTCGGCCCCGCGGTCGGCGCCAAGGCGATGACGATGGGCGGCGCGCTGGCGATCGCGGCGATCTTCGAGAGCGCGGGCGCGCTGATCGCGGGCGCGGACGTGGTGACGACGATCTCGAGCGGCATCGTCAACCCGGCGGCCATCGCCGACAAGGGCGTGTTCGTGCGGCTGATGCTGGCGGCGCTCATCTCCTCGGCGCTGTGGATCAACCTCGCGACATGGATCGGCGCGCCGGTCTCGACCACGCATGCGGTCGTCGGCGGGGTGGCAGGCGCGGGCATCGCCGCCGCCGGCTTCTCGGCCATCGACTGGACGACGCTCGGCAGCATCGCGGCAAGCTGGGTGATCTCGCCCGCGCTCGGCGGCCTCGTCGCCGTCGTCTTCCTCGCCTTCATCAAGGCCGCCATCATCTATCAGGACGACAAGATCGCCGCCGCCCGCCTGTGGGTGCCGCTGCTGATCGCGGTGATGGCCGGCGCGTTCAGCGCCTACCTCGCGACCAAGGGGCTGAAGCGGGTGATCGAGGTGTCCGGCCTGCAGGTGGCGGTGCTGGGCCTCGGCAGCTTCATCATGATGTGGGGCCTGTCGAAGGTGGTGGTCGACCGCCAGGCCCGCCACCTCGAGAACCGCAACCAGTCGCTGCGCCAGCTCTTCCACCTGCCGCTGATCTTCTCGGCGGCGCTCTTGTCCTTCGCCCACGGCGCCAACGACGTGTCGAACGCCGTCGGCCCGCTCGCCGCGATCGTGCACGCCGCCTCGGAAAGCGAATCGGCGC
>JAEZXF010000277.1 GCA_023419995.1 Pseudomonadota bacterium
GTGCCGCCATCGCGCTGGCGGCGGTCGCCATGGCCGTCACCGTCGGCGGCTCCGCCGGCCTGATCGGCGCGATCGTCGCCGGGGCTGCCGTGGGCCCGTGGCTCTGCCGCGGCGACAACGGCGTCGCGGCAGGTCGGCTGGGCTTTCCGGTTTCCCGGCGCGCCGGCTACGCCGCGCTGGCCGCCTGCGCGCTGCTCTTCGTCGTGCCGCCCCTGCTCGTATGGTCGGCGGACAGCCAGGCGCTTCGCCTGTTCGACGCCTTCTACCGCGCCGGTGCGCTGGTGTTCGGCGGCGGCCACGTGGTCCTGCCCCTCTTGCAGGCCGAGGTGGTGGCGCCGGGATGGGTGACGAACGAGGCGTTCCTTGCCGGCTATGGCGTGGCGCAGGCGGTTCCGGGGCCGCTCTTCACCTTCGCGGCCTATCTCGGTGCCGTCGGCGCACCGTGGCCCAACGGTGCGGCCGGCGCGGCGATCGCGCACGTCGCGATCTTCCTGCCCGGCCTGCTCCTCGCCTACGGCATGCTGCCGTTCTGGGATGCGCTGCGGCGGCAGCCGAAGGCGCAGGCGGCAATGCGCGGCGCCAATGCCGCCGTCGTCGGCATCCTCGGCGCGGCGCTCTACGACCCCGTCTGGACCGGCGCGGTGCTGTCGGCCCCGGATTTCCTGCTGGCGCTCGCCGGCTTCCTGCTGCTGACGGTGTGGCGCGCCCCGCCGTGGGCCGTCGTCGCCCTGCTGGCTGCGGCCGGCGCGACCGCGGGCCTGCTTCAGGCCTAGACGGGACCGCAGGTCGCGCCTTGTCCCGCCTAAGCCTGCCGCGTGGAGCGGGCGACGATCAGCGCGCCGGTGTTGCGGGTGTTGATCGCGGCGAAGTAGTAGGGCTCGGCCCTCTCGATCACCACCTTGCCCTCCCCGGCGAGGGTCAGCATGATCAGGAACAGGTTTCGGTTGTAGCCGCCATAGGGTCCGTCGGCGGCGTTCGGCGGCCGCGACATGTCCGCGTCGTTGGCGGGACCGGCGATCTGCCAGCCCACCGGCTCGATGTGGACGAAGGTGACGCGCTTGCCTTCGAGCGCGAGGAAGTCGTCGAACATGGCGCGGTCGAGATAGGGCACCTGCTCGATCGAATGCGAGGAGAAGACGACCACGTTGCGGCGCGGCGAGGCGGCGACGACGTCGATGATGTTGGCATGGGCGTAGTAGTCGAACGGCACGGAGGTGATGGGCAGCCTCGCCTTTTCGGCGACGAGCGCCGTCGAACGCCGCCCCGAGGCGGTCAGCTCGCCCGAAACCACCTCGATGCCCGGGAAGGCGGCGCAGAAGGCGATCGAATAGCGGCCCCAGCCGCTGCCGAGATCGACGATCAGCGTGTCGGAATCGACCAGCGGCGCGACGGCCTCGAGCGTCATTCTGGCCGCGCCGTCGACCGCCTCGCCGAGCGTGCCGACGATCTGCCGGCCGTGCTCGATGCGGGGCGCGCGGCCGACGAGCTCGACATAGCCGACTTCGGTAAGGCCCGGCTGCCGGCGCTGCGCCAGCGAAAGGCGCAGCCGGCGCCACAGGCTCTTCAGCGGGCTGCCCTGCCGCCCGAGCTGCTTCAGGCCCCACCCGGCGTTCAGCACGAACTCCCGGATCGAAAGCCGCCGGCGTACCTCATCGAAGGTCGACGGCGTGATCTCCTCGCGTTCCAGGACCGCGAAGGCGGTCTCGGCCCAGTAGTTGTCGTACTGGCCGGTGATGGGCGCGGCCGCCGCCCGCGCCGCCGGCGACGGCGCCAGCAGCGACGCCTCCTCGATCGAGGTCATCGCCCGCATGATCGCGGCCTGCTCGGCCGGGGACCGGCGGACCGGCGATGCATCGGCTTTCGGGGAGGAAGTCTGCATGGTCTGGTCCTGTCGGAGGTCGGATTGCAGGGAACGGGGAGCCTGCTCGGGTCAGGAACCCGCTCGTTCCCGCAGGACGGTCTCGAGATGGCGTCCATAGTCGTTGCCGCGGAAGCTGCGGGCCAGCGCGGCGAAACGCTCCGCGTCGATGAAGCCCCTGCGGAAGGCGATCTCGTCCGGCGAGCCGACCTGAAGGCCCTGCCGCTCGGACAGCGTGCGCACGAAATTGCCGGCGTCGAGCAGGCTCGCATGGGTGCCGGTGTCGAGCCAGGCGAAGCCGCGGCCCATGCGGCGCACGCCGAGGCTGCCTTCGTCGAGGTAGAGGG
Source organism: Pseudomonadota bacterium (assembly GCA_023419995.1). Taxonomy (GTDB): domain Bacteria; phylum Pseudomonadota; class Alphaproteobacteria; order Rhizobiales; family Rhizobiaceae; genus Aerobium. The sequence continues at coordinate 2,206 of JAEZXF010000277.1, forward strand.
TGAGGAGGTCGGCGATCTCCAGCTCGCCGCGCGGCGACGGGCGGATCGAGGCGGCGAGGTCCGGCGCGCGCCCGTCGAGATAGTAGAGCCCGGTCACGGCGTAGTTGGAGGGCGCGTGGGCCGGCTTCTCGACAATGGCGCGCGGCTGGTCGTCCCCGGCGAAGTCGATGACGCCGTAGCGCTCGGGGTCGGCGACGCGATAGCCGACCACGGTGCCGCCATGGGCGACAGCGTCGGCCGCCGCCAGCATCTCGGGCAGGCCGTGGCCGAAGAAGATGTTGTCGCCCAGCACCATCGCCGACGGTGCGCCGGCAAGGAAGTCGCGCGCCAGCAGATAGGCCTGCGCGAGGCCGTCCGGCGAAGGCTGGACGATGTAGGTGAAGGAGAGCCCCCACTGCGAGCCGTCGCCCAGCAGGCGCACGAACTGCGGCTGGTCCTGCGGCGTGGTGATGATGGCGATCTCGCGGATGCCGCCCAGCATCAGCACCGACAGCGGATAGTAGATCATCGGCTTGTCGTAGATGGGCAGGAGCTGCTTGGAGACGCCGAGCGTGATGGGCCACAGCCGCGTGCCCGAGCCGCCTGCGAGGATGATGCCCTTGCGTTTCATGCCAACGCCTCCAGTTCGGCCAGCACGTCCTGCAGGCCCGCGCGCCAGTCGGGCCGGCCGATCCCGAACGCCTCCTCGAAGCCCGCGCAGTCGAGTCGCGAGTTCAGCGGCCGCCGCGCCGGCGTCGGATAGCCGCTGGTCGGTATGTCGCGCACGTGGCACGAAAGCCCCGCCGCCCGCATGACCGCGCGGGCGAACTCCGCCCAGCTCGTGTCCGGCTGCCCGGCGAAATGATGCGTGCCGCCCTCCGCGCCCGCGGCCATCGCCCGGGCGGACCCGAGCAGCGCATCCGCGATCGCCGCGGCGGGCGTCGGCCCGCCCGTCTGGTCGGCCACCACGTCGATGGCGGTTCGCGCGGCGCCGAGCGCCAGCATCGTCTTGACGAAGTTGCCGCCATGGGCGGAGAAAACCCAGCTCGTCCGCAGGATCAGATGCCGCGCGCCCGAGCGGCGCACGGCGATCTCCCCGGCGAGCTTCGAGCGGCCATAGGCGTTGAGCGGCCCTGCCTCGTCATCCGGCGCGCAGGGCCTGTCGCCCGAGCCGTCGAAGACGTAGTCGGTGGAGAGATGCAGCAGCGGCAGGCCCCGCGCCGCGCAGGCCGCGGCCATCGCGCCCGGCGCCGCGCCGTTGACGAGGGTTGCGGCCTCTTCCCGCGCCTCGGCGCGGTCGACCGCGGTCCAGGCGGCGCAGTTGACCCCCGCATCCGCCCCCGCCGTCTCGATGACGCGCGCGCAGCTTTCGGGGCGGGCCAGATCGGCCTCGGCGCGGTCGGGCACGAGGATCGTCGTCTCGCCGGACGCGCGGCGCACGACTTCGCGACCGACCTGGCCGGTCGACCCGAACAGAAGCAGCCTCACCCGCCGACCCCCAGCCGCTGCCCGACGCCGCGCCGCTCCTGGAGCGGCCGCCACCAGGCTTCGTTGTCGAGGAACCACTCCACCGTCCGCTGCAGGCCGTCGGCCAGGGCAACGGACGGCTGCCAGCCGAGCTCGGCGCGGATGCGGCTGCTGTCGACGGCATAGCGCAGGTCGTGCCCCGGCCGGTCGGCGACGAAGGAGATCAGCCTGTCGTGCGGTGCCGCCTCGGGGCGCAGCCGGTCGAGGATGGCGCAGATCATGCGCACGAGGTCGATGTTGGCGACCTCCGCGCCGCCGCCGATATTGTAGCTCTCGCCGACGCTGCCTCTTTCGAGCACGGCGAGCAGGGCCCGCGCGTGGTCGTCGACGAACAGCCAGTCGCGCACGTTCTCGCCCGTGCCGTAGACCGGGACCGGCTTGCCGGCGAGCGCGTTCAGGATCACCACCGGGATCAGCTTCTCGGGGAAGTGATAGGGCCCGTAATTGTTCGAACAGTTGGTGATGACGGCCGGCAGGCCGTAGGTGCGGTGCCAGGAGCGGACGAGATGGTCGGACGCGGCCTTGGAGGCCGAATAGGGGCTGTTCGGCGCGTAGGGCGTCTCCTCGGTGAACGCCCCGGTCTCGCCGAGGCTGCCGTAGACCTCGTCCGTGGAGACGTGGACGAAGCGGAAGCCGGCCGGACGGCCTGCCTCCGTCCAGTGCCGGCGGGCCGCCTCGAGCAGGTTGAAGGTTCCGGTGACGTTGGTCTCGATGAAGTCGGCCGGGCCGTCGATCGAGCGGTCGACATGGCTCTCGGCCGCCAGATGCAGCACGGCCTGCGGCGCATGCTCGCCGAAGATGCGCGCCAGCGCGGCGCGGTCGCGTATGTCGGCATGCTCGAAACGGTAGCGCGGCGAGCCGGCGATCGGCGCGAGGTTCTCGATGCAGCCCGAATAGGTGAGCGCATCGAGGACGGTCACGTCGTGGCCCTGCGCCACGGCCTGCCGCGCCACGGCGGAGCCGATGAAACCCGCGCCACCGGTGACCAGCAGCTTCATCGCGCGCCGTCCCAGACGAAGGGGCTGTCGAGGGCGACCAGCGGCGGCGCGTCCGCGTCCTTCGGCGACAGAACGGGCCTGCCTTCGAGCGGCCAGTCGATGCCGCAGCTGTCCCAGCGCACGGCGCCCTCATGCGCCGGCGCATAGCCGGCCGAGCACTTGTACTGCACCTCGGCATCGTCGGTGAGGGTGAGATAGCCGTGCGCGAAGCCTTCCGGGACGAAGAGCTGGCGGCCGTTCTCCTCGCTCAGCTCCTCGGCCGCCCACCGGCCATAGGTCGGCGACCCCTTGCGGATGTCGACGGCGACGTCGAGCACCGCGCCGCGCGAGCAGCGGACCAGCTTGGCCTGGGCATGCGGCGGCGCCTGGAAATGCAGTCCGCGCAGGGTGTTCCGGTCGCGCGAGAATGCATGATTGTCCTGGACGAAGTCGACTTCCAGCCCCGCCGCGGCCGGGCCGGCCGCGCTCCAGCTCTCGCAGAACCAGCCGCGCTCGTCGCGATGGCGGCGCGGGACGAGGACCAGCACCCCCGGCAGCGGGGTCTCTTCGACTGTTGGCGATGACGACATTGAACCCGTTGAAGCCTCGTCTCGACGGGTATGGACCCGATGCGGCTTATGCCTTACACGGCTTGGCAGCCGTTTCGCAACAGCATCGCGAAGCGTGACGCACCCTCACGCGGCAGGTTTCAGAAGTGTCGAACGAAAAACGAGTGTTTCTCGTCGGTTTCCGGACGATCGAGTTCCAGAAGCTGCGGGAGATCGGCGTCAACGTGCAGGCTTTCGTCGAAGTCCGCGAGCGGAGCGATGCGCCCTACGACACCGGCGTCGAGACGTACCCGCACTTCGAGACTGTCCGCTGCGAGATCGATCCCCCGGCCGGTGTCGCCATGAGCGCCGAGATGAAGCGCGAGCTCTACCGGCTCGCCTTCCCGATGTTCCGCCGACACTATTCGCGCACGGCGTTCGCCCGCAGCATGTCGATGCGCAGCTGGACCAACCTCGACAACCTCTTCTTCCTCTCCGCCGCGTTCTACCACGATGTGCTGTCCCGGAACCGGATAGACACCGTCGTCTTCTCGAACTTCCCGCACGAGGGGTCGTTCATCATCCTCTACCATCTCGCAAAGCTGCTCGGGATGGAGACGGTCATAACCTCGCAGTCGAACTTCACCAGCCTGCTGTGGATCGTGCGCGACATCGAGGATTTCGGCACCTTCGCCACCATCCCCGGCGCGGGGGCGGCCCTGCCCCCGCCGGCGGAGCCGGAGGTGCCGTTCTACATGAAGCGCGCGGGGAAGTTCCGCCGGATGGCCGAGACGTCGGTCCGGGTCGCCGGCGAGACGGTGAAGATGGCGGCCAAGATCGTCACCCTGAAGGTCCTCTACGACCGGCCCTCGGTCGACCGCAACATGAACCGCCTGGTCCAGGCCGTCGACCGCTGGCGCCTCGGCAACCCCAGCCCGCGCGACATCGCCGAGGTCGACCTCGACCTGCCCTTCGTCTACTTCCCGCTGCACCTGCAGCCGGAGATGACCACCGACACCTGGGGGCTGGACTATGGCGACCAGCTCCTCGCCATCGAGGAGCTGGCGGCCGCCCTGCCGGAGGGCATGCTCATCTACGCCAAGGAAAACCCGGTGCAGACGCGGTTCATGCGCGAGGACAGCTTCTACCGGCGGCTGCGGATGATTCCCAACCTGAGATACGTCTCGCCGGAGGTGCCGAGCTTCGAGCTCATCCGCCGCTCGCGCTGCGTGGCGACCATCAGCGGCACCGCCGGCTGGGAGGCCGCGCTGATGGGCAAGGGCGCGATCCATTTCGGCGTCGCCTGGTATTCGAGCCTGCCGGGCGTGTTCCGCTGGCAGGGAGCGGAGACGCTGCAGCAGGCCCTGGCGCACCGGCCTGACCGCGCCGCCTTCGAAACCGCCTTCGACGCCCTGTCGCGCAAGCTCTATCCGGGCGTCGTCGATCCGGCCTACGAGGAGATCGTGCCCGACTTCGACAGGCAGGCCGCCGCCCGCGACGTCGCGGCGTCGCTGGCCTCGGTCGTGCGCGGGAGCTGAGCGGTCAATCAATCAGCCAGCAGTTCGGGACGCACCGGCGTCGCTGCGGCGACGTCGCGGACCACCCGGCGGCCGATGACGCGCGGCAGCTCCTTCGGCGCCATGCCGTAGCCCGGTCTCACGCTGCGCACGTCCGCCGGGCTGATCGTCTCGCCCGCCTTCAGGTCGCGGACGAAATAGAGCGAGCGGCGGAAGATCACGTTGCCCGTCTCGCTCGACTTGCGGCCGTAGTCGACGCGACCGAGCGCGTCGAAGGCGGTCCGGGCACCGGCGCAGAGC
>JAEZXF010000222.1 GCA_023419995.1 Pseudomonadota bacterium
TATAGGGGTCGAGCGAAAGATAGAGGTTGCGCACCAGCACCTCGCCCTCGCCCGGCTGCGGCACCGCCGTCTCCTCGAGGCGGAAATTCTCCGGCGCGGGCGCGCCGACCGGGCGCGAGGCGAGGACGATGCGGCGGTTGACGGCTCTGTTCACGGCTTTCTCCGGTCTGCGAGGCTGCGGGCGCGCCGGACGAACGAAGCCGCCCGGCGCGGGAGCATTTCGTTCAGGCCGCCTCGCCGGCCGCCTCCACCATCGCGGCTTCGAGCAGGTCGAGCGCCTCGGTGAAGGTGGCATCGGTGACGGTGAGCGGCGGCAGGAAGCGGATGACGTTGCCATAGGTGCCGCAGGTGAGCAGGATCAGCCCCTTCTCCAGCGCCTTCAGCCGCACCCCCTCGGCGAACGCCGCATCCGGCGCCGCCTCGCCGCGCTTGTTGAACTCGGTCGCCACCATCAGGCCGGGGCCGCGGATGTCGGCGATCTGCGGCACGGCCTCGCGCAGCCCCTCGAGGCGCTGCTTCAGCCGCGCGCCGAGCTGTTCGGCCCGGTTGCACAGATCCTCGTCCTCGATGACGTCGAGCACCGCATGCGCGGCCGCCACCGCCACCGGGTTGCCGCCATAGGTGCCGCCGAGCCCGCCCGGGCCGACCGCGTCGACGATCTCGGCCTTGCCGGTGACCGCCGCGATCGGGAAACCGCCACCCAGCCCCTTGGCCATGGTGACGAGGTCCGGCGCCACGCCGTAGCGCTCCATGGCGAACAGCTTGCCGGTGCGGGCGAAGCCGGTCTGGATCTCGTCGGCGATCATCACGATGCCGTGGCGGTCGCAGACCTCGCGCAGCGCCACCATGAGCTGCTGCGGCGCGGGGTAGAAGCCGCCCTCGCCCTGGATCGGCTCGATGATGATGGCCGCGACCCGCGACGGCTCGATGTCGCCCTTGAACAGCCGCTCCAGCGCCGCGAGCGTGTCGGCGACGCTGATGCCGTGCAGCTCGACGGGGAACGGGATGCGGTAGACGTCGCCGACCAGCGGCCCGAAGCCGACCTTGTACGGCGCGACCTTGCCGGTCAGCGACATGCCGAGGAAGGTGCGGCCGTGAAAGGCGCCGCCGAAGGCGATGACTCCCGTGCGCCCCGTGGCGCCGCGGGCGATCTTGACCGCGTTCTCCACTGCCTCGGCGCCCGTGGTGACGAACACGGTCTTCTTGGCGAAGTCGCCGGGGGTCGCGGCGTTGAGGCGCTCCGCCAGCGTGACGTAGTTCTCGTAGGGCACGACCTGGTGGCAGGTGTGGGTGAACTTCTCGATCTGCTCCTTGACGGCGGCGAGCACGCGCGGGTGGCGGTGGCCGGTGTTGACGACGGCAATGCCGGCGGCGAAGTCGATGTAGCGGCGGCCGGCCGCATCCCAGATCTCGGCGTTCTCGGCGCGCTCCGCATAGACCTGCGTCGCCACGCCCACACCCCGCGCGATCGCCGCGCCGCGCCTTGCCGCGAGATTGCTGTCTGCCATGATGGATCCCCGTTCAGGAAAGCGTTGAAGTCACGTGTCGCCGGATGCTCGCACCGCACGCGCCCGCCGGCAAGGCGCAGGCGGCGCGGCCGGATGGCACAGCGCCGCCGCGCGCCGCCCCGGCCGCTCTCGCCCAGGCTCCCGGTTCAGCCGTGCGCGATCATCACGTGGCGCACGGCGGTGTAGTCCTCCAGCGCGTAGAGCGACATGTCCTTGCCGTAGCCCGACTGCTTGAGGCCGCCATGCGGCATCTCGTTGACCAGCATGAAGTGCGTGTTGATCCAGGTGCAGCCGTAGCGCAGCCGCGCCGCCGTCGCCATGGCGCGGCCGACGTCCTTCGTCCACACCGAGGAGGCAAGGCCGTAGTCGCTGTCGTTGGCCCAGTTGACGGCCTCGTCCACGTCGGTGAAGCGCGTGACCGAGACGACCGGCCCGAACACCTCGCGGCGCACGATCTCATCGTCCTGCAGCGCGCCGGCGACGACGGTCGGCTGGTAGTAGAAGCCCGACGTGCCCGGCTTGCCGCCGGCGGTGATCTCGATGTGCTTCAGCTCGGCGGCGCGCTCGACGAAGCTCGCCACGCGGTCCTGCTGGCGGCGCGAGATCAGCGGGCCGATCTCGTTCTCGCCGTCGTCGGCCTGGCCGTACTTGATGGTCGAGACCGCCGAGGAGAGGTCGGCGACCAGCCGGTCGTAGATCTTCGGCCCGGCATAGACGCGGCAGGCCGCCGTGCAGTCCTGGCCGGCATTGTAGTAGCCGAAGGCGCGCAGGCCCGAGACGACGGCGTCGAGGTCGGCATCGTCGAACACCACGACCGGCGCCTTGCCGCCGAGCTCGAGATGGGTGCGCTTGACCGACTTGGCGGCGGCCTGCAGCACCTTCTTGCCGGTGGCGACGTCGCCGGTGATCGAGATCATGTCGACCTGGGGATGGTTGATGAGCGCGTTGCCCACGGTCTCGCCGCGCCCGAGCACGACGTTGACCACGCCTTCCGGCAGCACCTCGGCGAGGATGGTCGCGAGCTTCAGCGCCGTCAGCGGCGTTTGCTCCGACGGCTTGAAGACGACGGTGTTGCCGCCGGCGATCGCCGGTGCCAGCTTCCAGGCCATCATCATCAGCGGGTAGTTCCACGGCGCGATGGACGCGACGACGCCGACCGGATCGCGGCGGATCATCGACGTCATGCCGGGCATATATTCGCCCGCCGCGACCGCCGGCATGCCGCGCACCGCGCCGGCAAAGAAGCGGTAGCAGTCGACGATTGCCGGGATCTCGTCATTGAGCACCGCGTTGATCGGCTTGCCGCAGTTCAGCGCCTCAAGCGTCGCGAATTCCGTCGCCTCGGCTTCGATGCGATCGGCGATCCGGAGCAGATAGCCGGCGCGCTGGCCGGGCGAGGTGCGCGACCAGGCGACAAGCGCCTTCTCGGCCGCGGCTACTGCCTTCTCGATCTGGCCCTGGGAGGCTTCGGGCAGGTCGAGGATGGTCTCGCCGGTCTTCGGGTTGAGAATGGCCTCG
>JAEZXF010000475.1 GCA_023419995.1 Pseudomonadota bacterium
CCTTCGCGCCGGAGGAGGTCGGCCTGCGCGTCGCCGCAGCGGTCGAGGGCGCGACGGCCGCGATGCGGGTGCGGCTCGCGCTCGAATGGAACGGGGAGGTGACGGTGGAAGCGAAGCCCTTCACGCCGCTCGCCCCCGGAACGGTCTGGCGCCTGAGGATCGCAGCGACCCGCCTCTCCTCCTGCGACCCGCTCCTGCGCCACAAGACCTCCCGCCGCGACGCCTACGAGGCGGCGCGGGCGGAGTTCTCGCCGCAGCAGGCGGACGAGGTGCTGCTCGTCAACGAGAACGGCGAGCTGTGCGAGGGCACGATCACCAGCCTCTTCGTCGGGACCGGCCACGGGCTGCTCGCGACGCCGCCGCTCGCCTGCGGGCTGCTCGCCGGCGTCCTGCGCGCCGAGCTGATCGAGCGGGGCAAGGCGGAGGAGCGCATCCTGCGCCCGGAAGACCTCGCCGACGCCGGCCACATCCTCGTCGGCAATTCGCTGCGCGGGCTGATCGAGACGCGGCTGTCGCCGGAGGGCGCGGCGTGAGCCTCGCGCCCACGCCCCTCGCCCACACGCCTTATGACGGCTCGGCCACGCCCTTCGCCATCGGGCTGAAGCCGCTCGACCTCGCCGGCTGGCTCGAGATCGACGCGCTCCACGCGCCTTATCTTGCCGAGAAGCGCCGCCTGTTCGCGGAGCGGCCGGCCGACGTCTTCGCCGAGGAGGCCGGCACGCGCGAGGCCCAGCGCGAGGCGCTGGATCTGGTCGCGGGCTGGCTGGAAACGCATGCCCCGCACCTGCCACGCCTCGGGGAGCAGGCGGGCGACCCGCCGCTGAAGACCGCCTCGCTGATGGTGCAGGAGGACTTGGTGCTGATGCGCCGCGGCGACGACGGCTGGCGGCTCGCCGCCGCCTCGCTGTGCTTTCCCTCGTCGTGGTCGCTGGCCGAGAAGTTCGGCCGGTCGCTTCGCGACATCCACATCCCCGTGCCGGGCTTCGGCCCCGGAACGCGCAACGACACCGTGATCGGGCGCATCTTCGACAATCTCGCCGTCGACCGCCCGGTCGAGCGGAGCAACTGGTCGCTGCAGGACGACCCCGCGCTCTACCATCCCCTCTCCGACCGGGAGCGCGACACCCGCGCCGCCGCCCGGCCGGCGCGCTTCGATGCCGGCGACCCGGTGGCCGCGGCCTTCATTCGCGTCGAGCGGCAGACGCTGCGCCGCCTGCCCGGAAGCGGCGACGTCCTCTTCACCATCCGCATCCATCTCGACCCGATGGCGGCGCTGCGCCAGCACCCCGACCGCGCCCGCCTCGCCGCCCCGTTCGCGGGGCAGCTCGCGGCGTTCGACGCCGGGCAGATGGCCTACAAGGGCCTCTCGGCCGACCGCGACCGCCTGGTCGCGGCGCTGCGCGCGCTCGGCACCGCCTGAGCGGCGGGTGTTGATCGCGGCGGCCATCTGTGGTTAAGCGCCGCCACTGCCCTTTCACCCGCAAACGGGAGCCCGCCATGGCCGACACTGCCTTTCCCGTCCACGGGGAGATCACCGGACCGATCGTGATGATCGGCTTCGGCTCCATCGGCCGGGGCACGCTGCCGCTCATCGAGCGCCATTTCCGCTTCGACCGCTCGCGCGTCACGGTGATCGAGCCGCGCGACACCCACAAGGCCTTTCTCGAGGCGCGCGGCATCCGCTTCGTGCAGGCGCACGTGACGCGGGAGAACTACCGCGAGCTGCTGACGCCGCTGCTGACCGAGGGCGAAGGCCAGGGCTTCTGCGTCAACCTTTCGGTCGACACCGGCTCGCTGTCGCTGATGCGGCTGACGCGGGAGCTGGGGGCCCTCTACATCGACACCGTGGTCGAGCCGTGGCTCGGCTTCTACTTCGACGAGGAGGCCGACAACGCCTCCCGCACCAACTACACGCTGCGCGAGACCGTGCTGCGCGAGAAGCGCAAGAACCCGGGCGGCACCACCGCCGTCTCCTGCTGCGGCGCCAATCCCGGCATGGTGTCGTGGTTCGTCAAGAAGGCGCTGGTCGACCTCGCGGCCGAGCTCGGCCTCGATGCCGCCGCGCCGGCCGCCGGCGACCGCGACGGCTGGGCGAGGCTGATGCAGAAGGCCGGCGTCAAGGGCGTCCACATTGCCGAGCGCGACACGCAGCGCGCCAGGGCGCCGAAGCCGTTCAACACCTTCTGGAACACGTGGTCGGTCGAGGGCTTCATCGCCGAGGGCCTCCAGCCGTCCGAGCTGGGCTGGGGCAGCCACGAGAAATGGATGCCGAAGACCGCGCGCGAGCACGCCGAGGGCTGCAAGGCGGCGATCTGGCTGGAGCAGCCCGGCGCCAACACGCGCGTGCTCACCTGGTGCCCGACCCTCGGCGCGCAGTACGGCTTCCTCGTCACCCACAACGAGGCGATCTCGATCTCGGACTACTACACCGTGCGCGACGAGGGCGGCGCCGTCGCCTACCGCCCGACCTGCCACTACGCCTACCATCCCTGCAACGACGCGGTGCTGTCGCTGCACGAGATGTTCGGCGCCGCCGGCAGGGCGCAGCCGGTGCAGCACATCCTGGAGGAGAGCGAGCTGCTCGACGGCGCGGACGAGCTGGGCGTGCTGCTCTACGGCCATGCCCGCAACGCCTACTGGTACGGCTCGCAGCTGTCGCTCGACGAGGCGAGGAAGCTCGCGCCGGCGCAGAACGCCACCGGCCTTCAGGTCTCCTCGGCCGTGCTCGCCGGCATGGTGTGGGCACTGGAGAACCCCGAGGCCGGCATCGTCGACACCGACGAGATCGACCACCGCCGTTGCCTCGAGGTCCAGATGCCCTATCTCGGTCCGGTGAAGGGCTACTACACGGACTGGACGCCGCTCGACGGACGGCCGGGCCTGTTCCCCGAGGACATCGACGAGCAAGACCCCTGGCAGTTCCGCAACATTCTTGTTCGCTGAGCGTTTCCACCCTGCCGGCTGAGGCAGGCAACCTTGCTTTCGCCCATAAAACCGGCGATTGAAAAAGAAGTCGTACCGAAAGAGGACAATCGGCATGATGAATGCGGGCAAGTTTCGCGCGGCCGGCGCTATCGCGGTCGCTCTGGCTCTGGCAGGCTGCCAGGGCGTCGGCGGTCCGCCGCGTTCGGGAGGGCCGATCGGCACGCCGCCGCCGTCGAGCAGCTTCGACGGCGACTGGATGAGCACGGACGGGGTGGCGATCTCGCGCTTCACCGCCGGCCGTTTCGAAACGCTCGCCACCGACACCGGCAACAAGCTCGCCGAGGGCAACTACACCCAGACCGGCCCGTCGAGCGTCACCATCTCCGTCACCTCGCTGATCCGCCAGTCGACCACGCAGGTCAACTGCGCCATGGTCACGCAGACCCAGCTCAACTGCACCAGCTCGGCCGGCTCGCAGTTCTCGCTGATCCGGCGCGGCATTTCCTGACCGGTCCCGCGGCCTCGAGGCT
>JAEZXF010000477.1 GCA_023419995.1 Pseudomonadota bacterium
GGGCACTTCTCCCCGTGAACGGGGAGAAGGACGCCTTCGTCCGGGCTTTCGCCAACCACCTGCGTGGAAGACCGGGCACCCGCCAAGCGGCAGTGTCTCCTCTCCCCGTTCAAGGGGAGAGGATGCCGGCAGGCAGGTGAGGGGCAGAGCGGCGCTCGAAGGCTCGAGCCTTCGGAGAAATCCGGAATACCCTAACCGCCGGCCTTGGGTACGGCGAGCGACACCACCCGGTCGGAGCGGGCCGCCACCTCGGGCTTGCGCTCGCTCCGGAAGGGGATGCCGAGCGCGGTCCACGTCTCGACGAGCGCGTCCTTCAGCGTGCCGATCAGCGCGTCGTCGTGGAACGGCGTCGGCGTGATGCGCAGCCGCTCGGTGCCGCGCGGCACGGTCGGGTAGTTGATCGGCTGGATGTAGATGCCGTGCCTGGCCAGCAGCCGGTCGCTCGCCATCTTGCACAGCTCCGGGTCGCCGACCAGGACCGGAACGATATGCGTCTCGGACGGCATGACCGGCAGGTCGGCCGCCGACAGCATGTCCTTGGTGTGCCGGGCCTGCCGCTGCTGGGCGTCGCGCTCGCCCTGCGACCGCTTCAGGTGGCGGATCGAGGCGGTGGCGGCGGCCGCGATCATCGGCGGCAGCGCGGTGGTGAAGATGAAGCCCGGCGCGTAGGAGCGCACCGCGTCGATGACCTCGCGCCTGCCGGTGATGTAGCCGCCCAGCGTGCCGAACGCCTTGGCGAGCGTGCCCTCGATGACGTCGATGCGATGGGCCAGCCCCTCGCGCTCGGTGATGCCGCCGCCGCGGGCGCCGTACATGCCGACGGCATGGACCTCGTCGATATAGGTCATGGCGTTGTACTTCTCGGCGAGGTCGGCGATCGCGGCGATCGGCGCGATGTCGCCGTCCATCGAATAGACGCTCTCGAAGACGATCAGCTTGGCGCGCTCGCGGCCGGCCTGCTGCAACAGGCTTTCGAGGTGGGCGACGTCGTTGTGGCGGAAAATCTTCTTCTCCGCGCCCGAGCGGCGCACGCCCTCGATCATCGAGGCGTGGTTCAGCTCGTCCGACAGGATCAGGCAGTCGGGCAGCAGCCGGCCGATGGTCGAGATCGCCGCCTCGTTGGAGACGAAGCCCGAGGTGAAGACCAGCGCGGCCTCCTTGCCGTGCAGGTCGGCGAGCTCCAGCTCGAGCTCGACCAGCGGGTGGTTGGTGCCGGAGATGTTGCGGGTGCCGCCGGCGCCCGAGCCCATCGAGCCCGCCGCTCCTTGCGCCGCCGCGATGACGTCGGCGTGCTGGCCCATGCCGAGATAGTCGTTGGAGCACCAGACCGTGATTTCGCGCGCTTCACCGTTCGCGCGCCAGATCGCCTTGGGGAAGGAACCGACGATCCGCTCCAGAGCGGCGAAGACGCGGTAGCGCCTTTCCGCATGGAGCTGGTCGATCGCGTCCTCGAAAAACCGTTGATAGTTCATGCTGTCGTCCCGGGGGTTGCGGCGGCAAGATAGTTCGCGCTGCCTGAGGCGTCCACGCCGCCGAGGTGGGCAAATTGCCACGCTGGCGGCTATGCCTCCTTGTAGCGCGGCGCGGCGCCCGGCCTATTGATCTCGCGCAAGAGTCGGCCGGCGCCTGAAATCTTTCTTAGCGATTTGCATGTGAGGGTGCGCAGACGAAGCGCGGCCGCGGCGGCGCGCATGACGACGAGGTGGGCAATGGCCGTACTGGTCACCGGCGGCGCCGGCTATATCGGCAGCCACATGGTCTGGGAGCTGCTCGACGCGGGCGAGGAGGTCGTGGTGCTCGACCGGCTCTCGACCGGGTTCGACTGGGCCGTCGCGCCCGAGGCGAAGCTGGTCGTCGGCGACATCGCCGACAGCGCCCTCGTCGCCGGGCTGATCGCCGGCCACGGCATCGACGCCATCATCCACTTCGCCGGCTCGATCGTCGTGCCGGAATCGGTCGCCGACCCGCTCGCCTACTACGACAACAACACCGTCAGGACCCGCTCGCTGATCGAGACGGCGGTGAAGAAAGGGGTGAAGCACTTCATCTTCTCCTCGACGGCCGCCGTCTACGGCGCGGCCGGCTCCGAGCCGGTGTCGGAGAACGCCGCGCTCCATCCCGAATCGCCCTACGGCCGCTCCAAGCTGATGAGCGAGTGGATGCTGGCCGACGCGTCGGTCGCCTACGGGCTGCGCTACACGGCGCTGCGCTACTTCAACGTCGCCGGCGCGGACCCGAAGGGACGCACTGGCCAGTCGACGGCAGGCGCCACCCATCTCATCAAGGTCGCCGGGCAGGCGGCGCTCGGCAAGCGGCCGTTCATCGAGGTGTTCGGCACGGACTATCCCACTGCCGACGGCACCTGCGTCCGCGACTACATCCATGTCAGCGACCTCGCCACCGCGCACCGGCTGGCGCTGGAGCGCCTGCGCGGCGGCGGCGACAGCCTCGTCGCCAATTGCGGCTACGGCCACGGCTATTCGGTGTTCGAGGTGCTGGACAGCGTCAAGCGCGTCCACGGCCGCGACTTCGACGTGCGGATCGGCGGGCGCCGGCCGGGCGACGCGGCCGCGGTGGTCGCCAACCCGGCGCTGGCGCGCCGCGAGCTCGGCTGGGCGCCGCGCCTCGACGACCTCGACGCGATCGTGAAGTCGGCCCTCGACTGGGAGCGGCACCTGACGACGATGAACGCGGCGCGGGCCGGCGCGTAGCCGGCGTCCGCCCTCAGCGCTGCACGACGATGCGGGTGTTCTTCAGCCCTTCCTGCTGGGCGAGCCGGTAGAGGATCGCCGCATTCTCGGTCTGCAGCCTGACGCAGCCGGCGGAAGCGGGCCTGCCGAGGCGGCTGACCTGATTGGTGCCGTGCACGGCATAGTTGCCGTTGTAGAAGATCGCGTAGGGCATCGGCGCGTTGTTGTAGCGGCTCGAGCGATGGTTCCTCGACAGCCACTTGGCCGTCCACGCCCCGGCCGGGGTCACCTTGCCCCGGCGCGCGGTCGAGACCTTCCAGCGATACTTGACCTCTCCGCGGTGGATGACCGTCATGGTCTGGGTCGAGATGTCGACCCTGGCGACCAGCGTCGCCGCCTCCGATACGGCCGGAACGCCGGCGACGAGCGCCAGCGCCACGGCAATAGCTGCAATGATCCTCATAAGTCTGCCCGAGCCCTGTTGCCTGTGACGCGAGGTTAGCGCGGAAAGCCGCCGATCCAATTCATTTCTTCGTCATCGTGCGCTCAGGGTTAGCGGAAAAGGTTAAGGACGCCTGCCCGCCCGCGCGGCCGCACGCGGACCCGCCGCATCTCGCGACCGCAAAAGTGGATTCCACTTTTGCCGGAAACGCTCTAGAGGTTGCCACGACATGCTTGCAGCGAAAGGGCCGACATGACGCTCAGGGTCGCCGTCCAGATGGACCATATCTCGACCGTCTCCATCGCCGGGGACACCTCCTTCGCCCTGTCGCTGGAGGCGCAGCGGCGCGGCCACGAGCTGTGGCACTACACGCCGGACCGGCTGTCGATGCTGGGCGGCCGGGTGTTCGCCCGCGCCGAGCGGATGGAGGTGCGCGACGTCAGGGGCGACCACTTCACGCTGCAGCCGGCCGAGCGGATCGACCTGTCGGAGATGGACGTCGTCCTGCTCCGGCAGGACCCGCCCTTCGACATGAACTACATCACCACCACGCACCTTCTGGAGCGCATCCACCCCAGGACGCTGGTGGTCAACGACCCGGCATGGGTGCGCAACAGCCCGGAGAAGATCTTCGTCACCGAGTTCCCGGACCTGATGCCGGAAACGCTGATCACCAAGGATCCGCGCGAGGTCGACGCCTTCCGCAGGGAGCATGGCGACATCATCGTCAAGCCGCTCTACGGCAACGGCGGCGCCGGCATCTTCCACCTGCACGAGGCCGACCGCAACCTCGCCTCGCTGCTCGAGATGTTCCAGCAGATGTTCCGCGAGCCGTTCATCGTCCAGCGCTACCTGAAGGACGTGCGCAAGGGCGACAAGCGCATCATCCTCATCGACGGCGAGCCGGTCGGCGCCATCAACCGCGTGCCGGCCGAGCACGATTCGCGCTCGAACATGCATGTCGGCGGCCGCGCCGAGCCGACCGAGCTGACCGGGCGCGAGCGCGAGATCTGCGCCCGCATCGGGCCGTCGCTCAAGGAGCGCGGCTTCATCCTCGTCGGCATCGACGTGATCGGCGACTTCATGACCGAGATCAACGTCACCTCGCCCACCGGCGTGCGCGAGATCAAGCGCTTCGGCGGCGCCGACGCGGCGGCGCTGTTCTGGGACGCCGTCGAGGCCAAGCGGCGCTAGAGCGGTTCAATTTTTGACTGAATCGGCTGGGATTCCCATTGGCTGCGGTTTGTGATTCAAGATGCTGGCTGGAAGGAGGCCAGGATCTGATGACGCGAGCCCTTTCGAACGATCTTCGTGAGCGTGTTGTTGCCGCGTTTGCGTCTGGTGAGAGCAGCCGCAGCGTTGCGGCTCGGTTTGGCGTTGCGGTCTCGGCGGT
>JAEZXF010000006.1 GCA_023419995.1 Pseudomonadota bacterium
GGGTTGCGCACCGCGAAATAGGCGCAGACGGCAAAGCCGGACACGCCGGGCGCGAGCGCCGGCAGGGCATCCTCGAGCGGCGCGAGGTCGAGGACGGCGGCGTTGCCGTGGACGTCGTGCCCGCCGGGCAGGAAGACGACCGGGTCGCCGCCGAGCGCGGCGCGCAGGCCGTCGCGGTTGAGGTCGGCGTCGGAGAAGCCGATCATGACCAGGCAGACGCGGCCGCCCTGGCCCTCGACCAGCGCGTTGGTGGCGAGCGTGGTCGACATCGACGCCAGCACCACCGAGGAGGGATCCGCCTTCGCCGCCTCCAGCACGGCGCCGGCCGCGCCGGCGATGCCGACGGCGAGGTCGTGCCGCGTGGTCAGCGCCTTGGCCTTGGCGACCACCTCGCCCCGCGGGCCCCGCTCAGGCGCCCACAGCACCGCGTCGGTGTAGGTGCCGCCGGTGTCGATGCCCAGGAAGAGGCCGGAATGCGGTGCGGGGGAAGGGGCCATGCCTCCGGCTTTAGCCGATCGCGCGGGCATAAGCATCTGTCATTTGCTGCCGAAAAACGCTAGAGGAGCGGCCAGAGGACCGAGATGGAACTGAACGACACGATCGCCCGCGACGAGACGGCGGCAACGACGGCCGCCCCTGCCCAGCCGAAGAAGGTCTTCGTCAAGACCTACGGCTGCCAGATGAACGTCTACGATTCCCAGCGCATGGCCGATGCGCTGGCCGCGGAAGGCTATCGCCCGACCGAGGCGATCGAGGACGCCGACCTCGTGCTCCTCAACACCTGCCACATCCGCGAGAAGGCGGCCGAGAAGGTCTATTCGGAGCTCGGCCGCATCCGCAAGCTCAAGGCCGAGCGCGGTGCGCAGGGCCGCGAGACCATCGTCGGCGTCGCCGGCTGCGTCGCGCAGGCCGAGGGCGACGAGATCCTGCGCCGGGCGCCCGTGGTCGACCTGGTGATCGGCCCGCAGACCTACCACCGCCTGCCCGATGCCGTGAGGAAGGCGCGCGCCGGCGAGAAGGTTGTCGAGACCGAGTACGCCATCGAGGACAAGTTCGAGCGCCTGCCCGAGCTGCGCCGGGCGGCGGTCAGGAGCCGCGGCGTCACCGCCTTCCTCACCGTGCAGGAAGGCTGCGACAAGTTCTGCACCTTCTGCGTCGTGCCCTATACGCGCGGCTCGGAGACGTCGCGTCCGGTGGCGCAGATCGTCGCCGAGGCCGAGCGGCTGGCCGATGCCGGGGTGCGCGAGGTGACGCTGCTCGGCCAGAACGTCAACGCCTGGCACGGCGAGGGCCCCGACGGCGCCGAATGGGGCCTGGGCAGGCTGCTGTTCCGGCTGGCCGAGATCCCCGGGCTCGACCGCCTGCGCTACACGACCAGCCACCCGCGCGACATGGACGACGAGCTGATCGCCGCCCATCGCGACCTCGACGCGCTGATGCCCTACCTGCACCTGCCGGTGCAGTCGGGCGCGGACCGCATCCTGAAGGCGATGAACCGCCGCCACACCGCCGACGACTATCTGCGGCTGATCGACCGCATCCGCGCGGCAAGGCCCGACATCGCCATGTCGGGCGACTTCATCGTCGGCTTCCCCGGCGAGACCGACGAGGATTTCGAGGCGACGATGCGCATCGTCCGCGAGGTCGCCTATGCCCAGGCGTTCTCGTTCAAATATTCGCCGCGGCCGGGAACGCCGGGGGCCGATCTGCCGTTGCAGGTCGAGGAGACGGTGAAGGACGAGAGGCTGCAGCGGCTGCAGGCGCTGCTGGGCCGGCAGCAGGCGGAATTTGCCGCCAGCCGGGTCGGCCTGAGGATGGACGTGCTGATCGAGAAGCCCGGCCGGCAGCCCGGCCAGATCGTCGGCCGCTCGCCCTGGCTCCAGCCGGTAATCGTTGATGAAAAGGCCGGCGAAATCGGCGACATTATCAATGTGCGAATCATGAAGGCCGGTCCCAACAGCCTCTTCTCCGAGCCGGCATGAGCGGAGTGGAGCCCTGAAGAGGAGAGACGCTTGAGCGCCACCACGGACCTGAAAGCCGCCCCCTCCGGGGCCTCGGACATGGCGCATATCGTCCTGACCTTCGACAACAACAAGCATGCGAGCGCCCTCTACGGCCAGTTCGACGAGAACCTCGCGCGCATCGAGCGCAAGCTCGGGGTCGACATCCGCTCCAAGGGAAACCAGCTCTCGATCAAGGGCGACCCGAGCGCGGCCGAGCAGGCGCGCCGCGCGCTCGACTATCTCTACGACCTGCTGCAGAAGGGTCACGACCTGTCGCAGTCCGAGGTCGACGGCGCCATCCGCATGGCCGTGGCGGCCGACGACCAGCTGACCCTGCCGACCATGGAGCGCAAGGGAAAGGTGGCCGCCGCGCAGATCTCGACGCGCAAGCGCACCATCTATGCCCGCTCGGCCAACCAGGACGCCTACATGCGCGCGCTGGAGCGCTCCGAGCTGGTCTTCGGCATCGGCCCGGCCGGCACCGGCAAGACCTACCTTGCCGTGGCGCATGCGGCGATGCTGCTCGAGCGCGGCATGGTCGAGCGTATCGTGCTGTCGCGCCCGGCCGTCGAGGCGGGCGAGCGGCTCGGCTTCCTGCCCGGCGACATGAAGGAGAAGGTCGACCCCTATCTGCGGCCGCTCTACGACGCGCTCTACGACATGATCCCGCCGGACAAGGTCGAGCGCGCCATCGCCGCCGAGGTGATCGAGATCGCGCCGCTCGCCTTCATGCGCGGGCGCACGCTGCGCAACGCCGCGATCATCCTCGACGAGGCGCAGAACACCACGCCGATGCAGATGAAGATGTTCCTCACCCGCCTCGGCGAGGGCGGGCGGATGATCGTCACCGGCGACCCGAGCCAGATCGACCTGCCGCCCAACACGCGCTCGGGCCTGGTCGAGGCGCTGCAGGTGCTCGACGGCGTGCCGGGCATCGTCACCGTGCGCTTCGGCGACGCCGATGTCGTCCGCCACCCGCTGGTCGCCGAGATCGTCAGGGCCTACGACCGCCATTCGGGCAATGCGCGCCGGGAAGGCGACGCGTCCTGATGGAGATCGACGTCGCCGTCGAGGCCGGCGGCTGGGCCGGCGAGGAAGTGTTGCGTGCCGTGGCGCGGGCCGCCGCCGGCGCCGTGTTCGCCGAGATCGGGCAGGAGGCGCCGGACGACGTCGAGCTCTCGCTCCTCTTCACCGACGACGCGCATGTCCGGGTGCTGAACCGCGACTGGCGCGGCAAGGACAAGCCGACCAACGTGCTGTCCTTCCCCGCCTTCGAGGTGGCGCCGGGCGACCCGGTGCCGCCGATGCTGGGCGACATCGCGCTCGCCTTCGAGACGGTGCAGGCGGAGGCTGGGCTGGAACAGAAGCCCTTCGATCACCATCTGACTCACCTGATCGTGCACGGGCTGCTCCACCTTCTCGGCCACGACCACGAGGACGACGAGGAAGCGGAGGCCATGGAGGCGCTGGAACGCGCTGCCCTGGCGAGGCTTGCCATTCCCGATCCGTACCGTTAACAGAAAGGGTTCAACGACCTGGAAGCGATGAACGAGAACGCACAGACTGCCGCGCTTGCGGAGCAAGACGGCGAACAGGGCTCAGGCCAGTCGTCTGGCCAATCGGGCGAGCCCCAAAGTACGCCCGCCGGACGATCCGGCGCCCGTCCCACATTCTTCGATCGCCTCAGGGCGCGGCTGCGGCCGCGCAACGGCTCGTCGCTGCGCGAGGACCTGGCCGACGCGCTGTCGGACCAGACGGCGGAAACGCCCGAGTTCTCGGCCGGCGAGCGGGCGATGCTCAACAACATCCTGCGCCTGCGCGAGCTGCGCGTCGAGGACGTGATGGTGCCGCGCGCCGACATCGAGGCGGTCGAGCTTTCGACCAAGCTCGGCGACCTGCTGACGCTGTTCGAGGAGACCGGCCGCTCGCGCATGCCGGTCTACGACGAGTCGCTCGACGACCCGCGCGGCATGGTCCACATCCGCGACATCGTCGCCTACATCACCCGTGCCGCCAAGCAGAAGCGCGGCCGCGGCGCCAAGAAGCCGGCGCCCGGCGCCGGCCCGCTCGACCTCGCCAATGTCGACCTCGCCAAATCCGTGGGCGAGCTGGGTGTGGTGCGGCCGATCCTGTTCGTGCCGCCGTCGATGCTCGCCTCCGACCTGATGGCGCGCATGCAGGCGGAGCGCCTGCAGATGGCGCTGGTGATCGACGAGTATGGCGGCACCGACGGCCTCGTCTCGCTTGAGGACATCGTCGAGATGGTAGTCGGCGACATCGAGGACGAGCACGACGACGACGAGGCGCTGATCACCCGCACGGGCGACGGCGTGTTCGTGGTCGACGCCAAGGCCGAGATCGAGGACGTCGCCGAGGCGATCGGCGAGGCCTTCGCCGCCGGCGAGCATGCCGAGGACGTCGACACGATCGGCGGCATGATCTTCAACACGCTTGGCCGCGTGCCGGCGCGGGGCGAGGTGGTGCAGGCCGTTCCCGGCTTCGAGTTCCACGTGCTCGACGCCGACCCCCGCCGGGTCAAGCGGGTGCGCATCGTCCAGGACAAGGCGGCGGAGCGCCGCCGCAGGACGCGCGGCGAGCCACCGGCCGGCACGGACGGATCCGCCGGCGACGCCGCCGCCTGACGCGGCGCTGCGGCGTCCTTCTCCCGGTTGCTTCGGCATCCCGCGGGGGCGCCGAAGCGGTCCGTCTCCGTGTTTTCATGCAATCCCCGGCGGAAAGCCGCTCCGGGTCTTTCCCGAATTGCTCTAGCTCAAGTCGCGCCGCTTGATTTCGTGCTGTCATGCTGGACAAATACTGTCTGTTTCAGCCGGGAGAGCATGCGATGTACAAACATATCCTGATTGCCACCGACGGGTCCGAGCTCGCCGCCAAGGGCGTGGAGCACGGCATGGCGCTTGCCGGGCCGCTCGGCGCCAAGGTGACGGTGCTGACCGTGACCGAGCCGCTCGAGGCGCGCGCCGCGCAGGCGGCGATCGCGGCGGGCGTGCGCGACCCGGCTTCGCGCTACGACCAGGCGATCGACGAGACGATGAAGGAGCGCTTCGCCGAGATCGAGAAGCGCGCCGCCGCGCACGGCATCAGCGTCGAGCTGGTCCACGAGATCGACGAGTATCCCGCCGAGGCCATCGTCCGTTCGGCGAAGCTTCTCGGCTGCGACCTGATCGTCATGTCCTCGCACGGCCGCCGCGGCGCCAGGCGCCTCATCCTCGGCAGCCAGACCTCCGAGGTGGTGACGCACACCACCATCCCGGTGCTGGTCATCCGCTGAGCGGCGACAACGACGGGAACGACGGAGCGGGGCCGGATCGTCCGGCCCCGCTCCGCGTGCTTCGGTGGCTGCATGCGGCAGGACGCCGTCCTGGCGGCCTCCGTCCGGCGATCTCAATCCTTGTAGGTCTCGCCCGGATAGGCGCCCCAGATTTGCGTCTGGCTCAGCCAGCCGCGGTGGCCGTCGAACTCCATCTCGCACCACTGGCCGTTGCAGGCCTTGATCGTGCCGATCACGCCCGGCTCCAGCCGGGCGACGATGCGCGAGGTGGTGTCGGGCCCGGCGCGCAGCAGCAGCTCGGCCCCCTTGCCCTGCTGCCACGGCGCGGCGATGGCGGTGCGGCGGCCCGACAGCAGCGACTGGT
>JAEZXF010000048.1 GCA_023419995.1 Pseudomonadota bacterium
GGAATGGGCGGGGAGGTTGCGGCAGCGTTCCTCTCCCCGTTCACGGGGAGAGGATGCCGGCAGGCAGGGAGGGGGGCGGCGACGCCCGTGTCCTGAAACCTCCCGGGCGCACCGGAGCGGCCCGCCATTGCGCCGCCGCATTTTTGCTTCTAGGACGATGGCGACCTTCCGCTGGCTTCCCGAGGCGACCATGACGCTCACCGCACCCACAGGCAGGACGCAGACGCTGGGTGCCGGGCTCGCCGCGCTCGGCATGGCCGTCACCGTCGGCACCGCGCTCGGCTTCCAGCACATCGGCGGCTACATCCCGTGCAAGCTCTGCCTCGAGCAGCGCCTTCCCTACTATGTCGGCGTTCCCGTCGCCGTGCTGGCGCTGCTCGCCGCCGTCTTCCGCCTGCCGCCGCTCGTCGTGCGCGGGCTGCTCCTCGTCGTCGCGCTGCTGATGACGTGGAGCATCTGGCTCGGCGGCTTCCATGCCGGCGTCGAATGGGGCTTCTGGCCCGGCCCGACCGATTGCGGCGCCGTCGTCGCGCCTCCGGCCGGCAGCGGCAACCTGCTCGACCAGCTCGACGCGGTCATCCCGCCGTCCTGCGACCAGGCGGCCGGGCGCTTCCTCGGCCTGTCCTTCGCCGGCTGGAACGTGCTGGCGAGCGTCGTCCTCGCCGCGATCGCCTACACCGCCACCCTCAGGAAGGCCTGAGGACGCGGAACCGCCGGTGCCGGGCATTCGCCGAGGCGGGTCCTACGGCTCCAGCTCGACATCCCAGTAGAGATAGTCCAGCCAGCTCTCGTGCAGGTGGTTGGGCGGGAACAGCCGGCCGTTGTTGTGCAGGTGCTGCACCGTCGGCTGGACCGGGGTCTGGCGCGGCCACATCCTCGCCTGCGCCGGCAGCAGCCCGCCTTTCCTGAGGTTGCAGGGCGCGCAGGCGGCGACGACGTTCTCCCACGTCGTGGCGCCGCCGCAGCGGCGCGGGATGACGTGGTCGAAGGTCAGGTCATCGTGCGTGCCGCAATACTGGCACTGGAAGCGGTCGCGCAGGAAGACGTTGAAGCGGGTGAAGGCCGGGTAGCGCGACGGCTTCACGTAGCTCCTGAGGCACACCACGCTCGGCAGCTTCATCGAGAAGGACGGCGAGGAGACGGCGTGCTCGTATTCGGCGAGGATGTCGACGCGGTCGAGGAAGACGGCCTTGATCGCGTCCTGCCACGACCAAAGGGACAAAGGGTAGTAGCTTAGCGGGCGATAGTCCGCATTCAGCACCAGAGCGGGCATCGCGTCCGGCGAGACTGCTATCGTCACCTTGCGTACCTCCTTGCCGCATCATCGAGACCGGCGCGGATACTGTAATCCCGACATTGCAGGAATGTGAAGCGGACTTTTCGCGCGGCCGGCATGGCAAAGTGCGGCGAATCCGGCGTTTTCAGCGGCTTGCGAGCGGCGGCGCGGCGTCCCGGCCGTGCATCCGGCGATAGTAGGCCCAGAACAGACGCGCGGCGACGCCCCGCCACGGCGCCCATGATTCGGCCAGCCGGCCGAGGTCGCGCTCGCCCGGCCGCGGCGCGATGGCGAGCGCGTGGCCGACGGCGCTCTGCAGCGCCACGTCGCGGGCGGGGAAGATGTCGGGATGCCCGGCGCAGAACAGCAGATAGACCTCGGCGGTCCACGGGCCGATGCCGCGCAGCGCGGTCAGCCGCGCCATCGCCACCGCCGCGTCCTGATCGACGAGACGGTCGAGGTCGAGGCCGTCATGCACGACCGCATGCGCGACGGCGAGGAGGGTCGCCTGCTTCGCCCGCGACAGGCCGGCGGCGCGCAGCGCCTCCTCGCCGCCGGCCAGCACGCCAGCCGCGTCGAGCGGGTCGACCAGCCGCATCAGCCGCGCCGCCATGGCGTCGGCCGAGGCGCGCGACACCTGCTGGCCGAGCACGATGCCGGCGAGGCTGGCGAAGCCGGGCCGGCTCAGACGCAGCGGCACCTCGCCGGCCACGGCGGCGACCGCGCCGAGCCGCGGGTCGAGCCGCTTGAGCGCCTCGATGCCCTCGGCGATGTGCTCGTGGCTTTCTATCCGCCTCACCGACCTTCGCGATCCGTCTTGTCCTTGCCGCCGCGGCACCGTAGCAATCTGCCGATGAGCGCCACAACCCGTTTCCCGCCCGCCCGATGACGCGCCCGGTCTTCCGATTCGCGCCGAGCCCGAACGGCGAGCTGCATCTCGGCCATGCCTATTCGGCGCTGCTTAACGCCGACATGGCCGAAGCCTGCGGCGGCAGGCTGCTGCTACGCATCGAGGACATCGACACGACGCGCTGCACCCCGGCCTTCGAGGCGGGAATCCGCGAGGACCTCGCCTGGCTCGGCCTGCGCTGGGAGGAGCCGGTGCGGCGGCAGTCGGACCACTTCGCCGACTACGCCGCGGCGCTGGACGGGCTGGTCGAGGCCGGGCTCGCCTATCCGTCCTTCATGAGCCGGGGCGAGGTGCGGGCGATGATTGCGGAGGCCGAGGCCGAAGGGCTCGGCTGGCCGCGCGATCCCGACGGCGTGCCGCTGTTCCCGACCGTCGAGCGCCGGCTCCCCGAACGGGAAAGGCAGGCCCGCATCGCTGCCGGCGAGCCCTATGCCTGGCGGCTCGACGTCGAGGCGGCGATGAAGCATGTCGGCCGCCCGCTCGGCTGGGACGAGGAGGGGGCAGGTCCTGCCGGCGAGACCGGCCGCGTCGCCGCCGACCCGGCGGCATGGGGCGACGTGGTCATCGCCCGCAAGGAGGTACCGACCAGCTACCAGCTCTCGGTGACGGTGGACGATGCGCTGCAGGGCGTCACCCACGTCGTGCGCGGCCACGACCTGTTCTTCGCCACCGCCGTCCAGCGGCTGCTGCAGGAGCTGCTCGGCCTGCCCGAGCCGGTCTACGTCCACCACGACCTCGTGCTCGGCGACGACGGCCGCAAGCTGTCGAAGAGCCGGCAGGACACCGGCCTCGCGACGCTGCGCGCCGCCGGCCTGACGCCGGCCGACATCCGCCGGATGGTCGGGCTCGATGCCAAGGCGCACGACGACTGAGCATCCGCGCCGGCCCTCGTCCCGTTGCTTCCCGCTCTCAGCCGATCAGCCGGCGCATCGCCGCCTTGACGCCGACCAGCACGCTCAGCAGCACGAACGAGCCGCCGAGGCCGGTGGCGATCGCGCGCTGGACGTCGACGAGGCGGTAGCCCATCGAGTTGGCGACGTAGATGCCGGCGAAGAAGCCGATCGAGATGATGGCGGCGTTGCCGGTCGCGCCGAAGCCCTCCTCGCCCATCAGCGGGTTCAGCGCCGTGGCGACGATGAAGGACAGGATGACCACGGCCGTTCCGGCCATGACCAGCCAGCCGAATCCGAGATTCCACAACATGCACTCCCTCCCGTACAAGCGGTGAAGGATGCTCCCCGTCATGACACCCGCATCAATTCCGCTGAGTGTATGGCTCAATCCTTATCCTTTGCTTGACGCGGTGTTTCGCATTAGAGCGGTCGGGCACCTCGCCCGCGCCTTTCGACCGAAAGCCCGTCCCCCATGTCCTCCTCCGCGCGCTTCGTCCCCGCCCTGTTCGTCGTCC
>JAEZXF010000072.1 GCA_023419995.1 Pseudomonadota bacterium
GGACGCGACGGGAAGTTGGCCGTGCTCGGGTCGATGGCAGGCGCCCTGCATGGCGCCGGTGTCCGACCTCGTCAGGTCTGCGCGCCGGCTAGGGCCGATCCGGGGCGGCTCGCGCGTCGAGCGTGAGCTGCATGAAGACCAGGTCGAGCCACGCGCCGAACTTGGTTCCGACCTCCTTCAGATGCCCGACAGTCTCGAAGCCGAGCCTTTCGTGCAGCCGGATCGACCCGGCGTTCCCGGCCTCGATGCCGGCGACCATCACATGCTTGCCGATGGTGCGGGCGCGGTCGATCAGGGCGAGCATCAGGGCCTTGCCGATCCCGCTGCCGCGCTGGTCGGCGCGCACATAGACGGAATGCTCGACCGTATGGCGGTAGCCGTCCCAGGCGCGCCAGTCGCCGAAGGAGGCGTAGCCAAGGACACCGCCATCGTCGTCCACGGCGACCAGCACCGGATAGCCGGCGCGCTCGCGATCTGCCAGCCAGGCCGCGCGGTTGGCGGCGTCGACCGTGGTGTCGTTCCAGATCGCCGTCGTGCGCTCGACCGCGTCGTTGTAGATCG
This sequence comes from Pseudomonadota bacterium, assembly GCA_023419995.1. Classification (GTDB taxonomy): domain Bacteria; phylum Pseudomonadota; class Alphaproteobacteria; order Rhizobiales; family Rhizobiaceae; genus Aerobium. The sequence goes on from JAEZXF010000072.1 coordinate 562, forward strand.
CCGTGATGCCTTCGATGTCGCCCCGGCCGGCGTCGCGGATTTGCATGGTCGTCGCTTCCCTTAGAGCGTAGTCATCATAGTGACGAATTTGTCTACTATATTAGATTATCGCATTCAACGCATCATCTGGCGATTTCCCTTGTGGCGCTGCTCCGGAGCCGGGGGGCGTCAGCGGCCGCTCAGGACCGCGACGGCATAGAGGCACGCGCGGCCGCTCTCGTTCCTGAAAACGCAATCGGAGGGAGGGCCCAGCTCCAGGCAGTCGCCGGCGCGCAATTCATGCCGCGTCGTGCCTTCCACGAAGACGAGATCGCCCTCCAGCACCCAGATCAACTGGCGCAGGAAGGCATAGGCCGCGGCCGGCATGGGCACCTCCCGGCCGGGGGGCAGGGTGACGTGCACGAGATCGAGCGGCATGTCCGACGACGGGGAGACGTGGCGGCGCGTATAACCGGTCTGCGGATCGGTCCAGACCGGCTGGTCCTCCCTGCGCAGCAGGCGGCCTTGCCCGATCTCGGCGCGGGCCATCAACGTCGACATGCTCAGGCCGAACGCGCCGGACAGCTTTCCGAGCAGGTTGGCGGTGGGGCTGCTCTCTCCGCGCTCGACCTTGTAGACCATGGCGCGCGAGACCGATGCCCGTTCCGCCAGCTCCGTCAGCGACCAGCCCCGGCTTTCGCGCTCGATGCGGATGCGCGCGCCGATCCGGCAATCCATGGCGTCATCTTTTATCAGCGTACTATTATAGTCGACGGCTGGGGGTGGAGCAACGCGCCCGGATCTGCGTCGTCGGGCGGTGCCGCCTCCGAGGGAAGCGGCAGCTGTGGGGCTGCAGTGCACAGCATTCCTTTCGACGGTCGCCGCAGCGCTCTACGCAACGAGCCGTCAACCGCAGGTCGACCGAGGCACAACTTCTCGCCACCGCCGTCGAAGTTCCCGTTTTTCGCATGCCGTCGCCCCGAAAGCGGTTCCCCCGTCCGGGCGACATGCTAAGGGTCGGGAAAAGAGGAGACCGCAATGGGCGAACTCAGAGCCGGCATCATCCCGGTCACGCCGTTCCAGCAGAACTGCACCATCCTGTTCGACGACGCCTCGAAGCGCGGCGTCGTGGTCGATCCGGGCGGCGATGTCGAGCGCATCCTGTCCGTCATCCGCGACAACGGCCTCGAGATATCGGCCATCTGGATCACCCACGGCCACATCGACCATGTCGGTGGCGCCGAGGACCTGAAGCAGGCGCTCGGCGTCGAGATCGTCGGCCCGCACAAGGACGACGCGCCGCTTCTGGCGCAGATCGAGACGCAGGGCCGCACCTACGGCATCGCCGGCGCGCGCAACTGCTCGCCCGACCGCTTCCTCGAGGAGGGCGACACCGTCTCCTTCGACGGGCACGAGTTCGAGGTGCTGCATTGCCCCGGCCATGCGCCCGGCCACGTCGTCTACTACAACCGCGCCGCCGGCTTCGCCCATGTCGGCGACGTGCTGTTCAGCGGCTCGATCGGCCGGACAGACCTGCCGGGCGGCGACCACGAGGCGCTGATCCGCTCGATCAAGGACAAGCTGCTGCCGCTGGGCGACGAGATCGGCTTCATCTGCGGCCACGGCCCCGGCGGGCGCTTCGGCGACGAGCGGCGGTCGAATCCGTTCCTCGTCTGACCGATCCGGGGCGAGGGGCGCTGGGAAAGTGAATCCGGCGGCGCCCCCAACGTCCTGAAAACATGCGGTTCCCGTGCGTCGCACCGCGGCCGCAGGAAACGGGTGGCGGGATGCCGGGGCGGCGCCCTATGCCGGCCGGGCGAATGAATTTCCTTCCGTCGGAGGCCAGAAGTGCCGCAGCATCAGCCGTCCAGTCGTCCCATGACCCTGTCCGAATGGGGGATGCTGCTGACGCTCTCGATGCTGTGGGGCGGGGCGTTCTTCTTCAACGGCGTCGCGGTGCGCGAACTGCCGGTGTTCACCATCGTGGTGTCGCGCGTCGCCCTCGCCGCCTTGATCCTGCTCGCCGTGCTGCGGCTTTCGGGCGAGCGCCTGCCGGCCGGACGACAGGTGTGGGCGGCGCTGCTGGTGATGGGGCTGCTGAACAACGTCTTCCCGTTCACGCTGATCGTCGGCGGGCAGCAGCACATCGCCTCCGGCGTGGGGGCGGTCCACAAC
>JAEZXF010000094.1 GCA_023419995.1 Pseudomonadota bacterium
AGCGCCGAAAGAGGCGTGTTCTCCGACGGCTTGAACACCATGGCGTTGCCCATGGCGAGCGCGGGAGCCGATTTCCAGCCCGCGCCCTGGATGGGGTAGTTCCAGGCGCCGATGCCGACGCAGACGCCGAGCGGCTCGCGGCGGGTGTAGCCGAAGGGGCCGCCGCCGAAGTCGACATAGTCGCCGTGGAAGCCCGCGACCACGCCGCCGAAGAACTCCAGCGCCTCGGCCGCGGAGGCGGGGTCGGCGACCGTCGTCTCCTGGAGCGGCTTGCCGGTGTCGAGCGTCTCCAGCCGTGCGAGATCGTCGTTGCGGGCGCGCAGGATGTCGGCGGCGCGGCGCAGGATGCGGCCGCGGTCGGCCGGGCGAAGGCGCGCCCATTCGGCCTGGGCTGCGCGCGCAGCTTCCACCGCCAGCTCGACGACGTTCGGCGTGGCCGCGTTGAGCCGGGCGATCACCTCGCCGGTGGCGGGATAGATCACCTCCAGCGGGGCGCCCTGCTCGTCGTCCACGAAGCGACCGTTGATGTAGTGCGATGCCTTCGGCTGGGCTTTCATGGTCGGCCTTCCTGCTGATCGGCGCTGCGGGCCGAAGGGGTTAGTTCTCCTGGATCGAGATGCCCGACTCGTTGAGCCTGATCTCGACGCCCGACGGCTTCGACTGTTCCTGCCAGATATAGACGCCGAGGCCGATCACCACGGCGATCAGCACGCCGACGAGGATATAGAGCTGGTTCTGCTTCATTTCATGGGTCTCCGAAGGGGGCTTCCGGTCCCTTCGGTCTATCTCAACGGTCGGATTCCCGCCAGCGCGGATTGATCCACGGTTCGAGGTTGGACGGGGCGAGCGGCTGGCGGCCGAGGATGTGGTCGGACGCCTTCTCGCCGACCATGATCGACGGCGCGTTGAGGTTGCCGTTGGTGACGCGCGGGAAGATCGAGGAATCGGCGACCCGCAGCCCGTCGACGCCGATGACGCGGCATTCGGGATCGACCACCGCCAGCGGGTCGTCCGCCGCGCCCATGCGGCAGGTGCCGCAGGGGTGGTAGGCGCTCTCGGCGTGCGCGCGGATGAAGTCGTCGAGCTGGGCGTCGGTCTCGACGGATGCGCCGGGCGAGATCTCGCGGCCGCGGTAGGGGTCGAAGGCCGGCTGGCCGAAGATCTCGCGCGTCAGCCTGATGCAGTGGCGGAAGTCGGCCCAGTCGTCGGGATGCGACATGTAGTTGAAGCGGATGACGGGCTTGTCCCACGGGTCGGCCGAGCGCAGCGTCACCGCGCCGCGCGACTTCGAGCGCATCGGACCGACATGGGCCTGGAAGCCGTGCGCCTTCGCCGCCGCCTTGCCGTCGTAGCGGATGGCGACCGGGATGAAATGGTACTGGATGTCGGGGTAGTCGACGCCCGGCCGCGAGCGGACGAAGGCGGCGGCCTCGAAATGGTTGCTGGTGCCGAGGCCGGTCTTGAAGAACAGCCACTCGGCGCCGATCAGCGCCTTCGAGAATAGGCCGAGCCGCGAGTAGAGCGTGATCGGCTGGAGCGATTCCTGCTGGATGTAGAGCTCCATGTGGTCCTGCAGGTTGCGCCCGACGCCCGGCCGGTCGGCGACGACGTCGATGCCGTGCGCCCGGATCTCGCCGGCCGGGCCGATGCCGGAAAGCAGCAGCAGCTTCGGCGAGTTGATCGAGGAGGCGGCGAGGATCACCTCACGTCGCGCTTTAACGCGCTGAATCGATCCGCGAACTTCGATCTCCACGCCAGTGGCGCGTTGATTCTCGATGACGACGCGCCGGGCGAAGCCCCTGACGAGACTCACGTTCTTCCGCTTCAGCGCCGGTCGGAGATAGGCGTTGGCGACCGACCAGCGGCGGCCCTGATGGATGGTCTGCTCCATCGGGCCGAAGCCTTCCTGCTTCGAGCCGTTGTAATCCTCGGTCGTCTCGAAGCCCGCCTGCTTCCCGGCCTCGATGAAGGCGGCGTAGAGCGGGTTGGCGCGCGGGCCGCGCCGCACGTGCAGCGGGCCGTCCGTGCCCCGCCATCCCTCCTCGCCGCCATGGGCGTTCTCCATGCGCCTGAAGTAGGGCAGGACATGGGAATAGGACCAGCCGGCGGCGCCCTCTTCGGCCCAGTGGTCGAAGTCGCGGGCGTGGCCGCGCACATAGACCATGCCGTTGACGGAGGACGAGCCGCCGAGAACCTTGCCGCGCGGCGTCGCCAGCACGCGGCCGCCCAGATGCGGCTCCGGCTCGGTCGAGAAGCCCCAGTCGTAGCGGCGCATGTTCATGGGATAGGACAGCGCAGCCGGCATCTGGATGAACGGCCCGTAGTCGGTGCCGCCATATTCGATGACGGCGACGGTGTGCCTGCCGTCCTCCGACAGGCGCCAGGCCATCGCCGCACCCGCCGACCCGGAGCCGACGATGACGAAATCGGCCTCGATCATCGCCCGGCCTTTCCCGGTGCCGGACGTCGGGCGGATGCGCTGGGTGGGAGAAGGCCCGTCATGGAACGTCTTGTCTTTGCCCCGGATACTCGATCCGCTGATATAGCGGCCACGGTCGAGAGGTAGCGTTCCTGATACCGTCATGGGAAGGCGCAATCGGTCGCAGCGGCGGTGCGCGGCGGCGCGGAGGAGGCTTTACTGCGCTGCACAAAACGTTCATAGTTGAACAATAAATGCGCGCGCCGAAGCCCCTCGGCCGTGCTATGTATCGTCCATCAGGGAGAGAGAACCATGACCGCATGCATCGTGGGCTGGGCCCATACGCCGTTTGGAAAGCTGGCTGACGAGACGGTCGAGAGCCTCATCGTCAGGGTCGCGACCGAGGCGATGGAGCATGCGGGCATCGGCCCCGACGAGGTCGACGAGATCGTGCTCGGCCATTTCAACGCCGGCTTCTCGCCGCAGGATTTCACCGCCAGCCTCGTGCTGCAGGCCGACGACCGCCTGCGCTTCAAGCCGGCGACGCGGGTGGAGAACGCCTGCGCGACCGGCTCCGCCGCGGTCCACCAGGGCATCCGCGCCATCGACGCGCGCGCGGCGCGGGTGGTGCTGGTCGTCGGCGTCGAGCAGATGACGACGACGCCGGGGCCGGAGATCGGCAAGAATCTGCTCAAGGCCTCCTATCTGCCCGAGGACGGCGACACGCCGGCCGGCTTCGCCGGGGTGTTCGGCAAGATCGCCGCCGCCTATTTCCAGCGCCACGGCGACCAGTCGGACGCCCTGGCCTACATCGCCGCCAAGAACCACAAGAACGGCGTCGACAACCCCTATGCGCAGATGCGCAAGGATTTCGGCTTCGACTTCTGCCGCAACGAGAGCGAGAAGAACCCGTTCGTCGCCGGCCCGCTGAAGCGCACCGACTGCTCGCTGGTGTCGGACGGCGCGGCGGCGCTGGTGCTCGCCGACGCGACGACGGCGCTGGGCATGCGCCGCGCGGTCGCCTTCCGCGCCAACGAGCACGTGCAGGACTTCCTGCCGATGTCCAAGCGCGACATCCTCCTGTTCGACGGCTGCGAGCAGGCCTGGGCGCGCGCGCTGAAGAACGCCGGCATCGTGCTCGACGACCTGTCCTTCGTCGAGACGCATGACTGCTTCACCGTCGCCGAACTGATCGAGTACGAGGCCATGGGTCTGGCCAAGCGGGGCGAGGGCGCGAAGGTCGCGCTCGAGGGTCAGACGCAGAAGGGCGGCCGCCTGCCGGTCAACCCCTCCGGCGGGCTGAAGGCCAAGGGCCACCCGATCGGCGCCACCGGCGTGTCGATGCACGTGCTGTCCGCCATGCAGCTCACCGGCGAGGCCGGCGGCATCCAGGTCGAGGGCGCCCAGCTCGGCGGCATCTTCAACATGGGCGGCGCGGCCGTCGCCAACTACGTCTCGATCCTCGAAAGGATCAAATAGGACAGCATGAAGCCGTCTGCCATCGTCACCGGAGGCGCATCGGGCATCGGCCTTGCCGCTGCCGAATGGCTTCTCGACGATGGGTGGCCGGTGGCCGTCCTCGATGCCGACCGGCAGGCGCTGGCCGCCGCCGAGGACATGCTGGCCGGCGAGAACGCCGTCTTCCTCTTCGTCGACGTCACCGACGAGGAGGAGATGGCCGAGGCCTTCGATCAGGCGGTCGATGCGCTGGGGCCGGTCGGCGGGCTGGTCAACGCCGCCGGCGTCTCCTGCGACCTGCCGGCGATGGAGACCAGCGCCGAACTTTTCCGCCAGGTGCTCGACGTCAACCTCATCTCCGCCTTCGTGGCCGCCAAGGCGGCGGTGGAGCGCATGGCCGACACGCTGTCCATCGTCAACGTCACCTCCGTGTCCGGCCTGCGCGGCAGCCACGGCCGCGTCGCCCACGGCGCGTCGAAGGCGGCGGTCGGGATGATGTCGGAGGCGCTCGCCGTCGAGCTCGCCCGGCGCGAGGTGCGGGTCAACTGCGTCGCGCACGGGCCGCTCGACCTTCCGGCGACGACGCGCGCCGTCGAGGCGGCGCGGTCCCGCTGGCTGGAGCGCATCCCGCAGGGACGGCTGGGCGCGCCCGACGAGGTGGCCGCCGCGATCGCCTTCCTGCTTTCGCCGGCGGCGAGCTACATCACCGGCCAGACCATCGCCGTCGACGGTGGCTTCGTCGCCGCCGGCCTCCTGCGCCCCGACGAGGGATAGGCGCCGGGCGATAGGCTTTGCATCCGCGGCCGCACGCGGCTATGGCGGTGCGACGCATCCAGCAGGTGACGGTCATGGACAATCCGGTTCTCGTTGAGGTTCTGCGCGGCAGGACCGTGGAAAGCCGCCATCGCGGCGCGGTCTCGGTGGTCGACGCGGACGGCGGCGTCGTGCTCGGGCTGGGCGACGTCGAGCGGCCGGTCTTCCCGCGCTCCGCCGTCAAGGCGATCCAGGCGCTGCCGCTGGTGGAATCGGGCGCCGCCGACGCCTACGGCTTCGGCACGCGCGAGTTGGCGCTGGCCTGCGCCTCGCATTCGGGCGAGCCGGAGCATGCCGCGCTCGCGGCCGCGATGCTGGAGCGCGCCGGGCTGGACGCGGGCGCGCTCGAATGCGGCGCGCACTGGCCGTCGCGGCAGGACGCGGCGCTGGAGCTCGCCGGCGCGGGCAGGAAGCCCTCCGCGCTTCACAACAACTGCTCCGGCAAGCATGCGGGATTTCTCTGCACCTGCCGGCATGCGGGCCTGGACCATCGCGGCTATGTCGCCATCGGGCACGACATCCAGCAGGGCGTGCGCGAGGCCATGGAGGCCGTGACGGGCGCGGTGCACGGCGTGGAGCTGTGCGGCAC
>JAEZXF010000099.1 GCA_023419995.1 Pseudomonadota bacterium
GGTCTATTGCGGTCACGAGTACACGCTGTCGAACGCGCGCTTCGCGCTGTCGGTCGATCCCGACAATGCGGCGCTGGGGGAGCGGGCGCGGCGGATCGAGGCGCTCAGGGCCGAGGGCCGCGCCACCCTGCCGACGACGATCGCCGAGGAGCTGGAGACCAATCCGTTCCTGCGGGCGGGCACCCCCGCGATCCGCAGGCATCTCGGGATGGAGGCGGCGTCCGACGCCGCCGTGTTCGCGGAGCTGCGCCGGCGCAAGGATGCGTTCTGAGCGCGCTCAGAGCAGGAAGCCGAGCGTGATCGCCGCCTGCGCCAGATAGTAGAAGACCCACACCGCGGCCCCCGTCGGCCGCTGGCGCGGCGCATGCGGCGGCATCAGGAAGCGGCCGATCGCCAGCAGCGAATCGGAGACCACGAACATCGCCGCGCCGATCAGGATGATCGGGGAGGGCACGGTCGCCGCCGCCAGCATCATGGCGAGGATGGCCGCCGTGTAGACGGCGACGGGAAGGCGCATCTGCGGCCCGGCGGCGGGAAGCAGCCGGCGCAGCAGCACCACCGCGCCGGCCACGGCCAGCAGCGAAAGCGCGATGCGCCATGGCTCGGCGGCGAGGATGGCGGGGCCGCCGCCGACCGACAGGAACAGCGGCACGTAGGCGATGTGGGCGAGGAGGAAGCTCGCCAGCCCGAGCAGGAACGACGTCTCGCCGTCGCGCGACAGGAAGGCGTCGCCCGCCGCGCTCAGCGCCAGCGCGGCGACGAGTAGCGCCGGCCCGCCCTCCAGCACGGCAAGGAGCGCCAGGAGCGCGGTCGACGCGGTCTTGACGACGGTCCGCCGCAGCGACGGCGCTCGGCCCTGCACGGGCAGGTAGAGCAGCGCGGCGGCGACCGAAAGCACCAGCGTGCCGTTGGAGAGCGAGTCGATCCCGCCGGGAAAGGGCATCATCGGGCGTTCTCCCCTGCCGCGCCCGCCTTGCGGGAAAACAGCATCGACTTCGCCGCCAGCGCCGCGCCGGCGGTGATCAGCACGCAGGCCGCGACGATGCGGAGGCTGGGCTCGGCCATGCCGGCGGCGAGCAGCACCAGCGTCGACAGCAGCGGCGCGGCATAGCTCGCCGCGCCCAGCACCTGGATGTTGCCGTGCTTGACGCCGTGGTCCCAGGCGTAGAACGCCGCGCCCACCGGCATCAGGCCGAGGCCGAGCACCGCGAGCCACTGGCCGGTGCCGGCCGGCCATACCGTTTCCTCGAGGGCGAGGTGGCACAGGAGCGACAGCGCCGCCGTCGCGGCGCAGAACCACGTCACCACGCTGGTCGGCACGGCCGGGAAGCGCCGCGAGGCCAGCGAATAGGCCGACCACGTCAGCGCGCACAGGCCGGCCATGGCGTAGCCGAAGGCGTAAGCCCCGTCGAAGGAAAGCCCGCCGCCCTTGGAGACGATGAGGAAGGCGCCGGCCAGCCCGAGCATGGCGCCGGCGACGTGGTGCCATTGCAGGCGCTCGCCCGGCAGCAGCGCCGAGCCGACGACGATGAGCAGCGGCCACAGATAGGCGATCAGGCTCGCGTCCACCGCCGGCGCGTTGCGCAGCGCCGTGAAGTAGAAGAAGTGGTAGCCGAACAGGCCGGCGATGCCGATCAGCCAGACCACGGGCGGGATCGACGCGTGCGGGGCCGGCGGCGCGACGAGGCGCATGGCGAGGCCGACGGCGGTGCCGATGGCGAAGGTGAGGGCGGAGAGCAGGAACGGCGGCACCGCGCCCGATCCCGCCGTCAGCAGCGCCAGCAGCGCCCACATGGCGACGGCGGAAAACCCGATCAGCGTGGCGCGCGCCATTGTCCCCTCATCCTTCGGCCCCGACGACATGCAGGGTTAGCCGCGCGTGAGGCGGCCCGCAATAGGCCAGCGGCGGTCAGCGCGCCTCGATGCGGGTGGCGAGGATGCGCAGCGTGCCGATCTGGGTGCCGACCGACGCCTCGACCGGCGTGTAGAGGCCGGTGCCGGCAAGCGGCGCGAAGGTGATGGCGATGCGGCTCTCGTTGCGCAGGTAGTCGATCTGCTTGCGGCCCTCGCGGTAGCCGGCGACCGGGACGAAGCTGGCGTTGCAGGTGATGCGGTCGCCCTGCGGCGCGCCGTTGGGCGACAGCTTCAGGTCGGCGCGCAGCTCGCCGTCGAAGAAGCGCACGGTGCGGGCGCAGACCTGCGCCGGCGAGGACGCGACCACCAGCGCCGAGGAGAGCGGATCGACCGCCGCCCGGAGATGGCTGGCCGAGACGGGGATCCAGGTCGCCGGGTTGCGCTTCGGCTCGGGCGTGTTGACGACGCTCTTCACGTCGCCGCCGGAGAAGCGGATCGCAGTCCGGCCCTTCTTGCGGCCAGAGACGTAGTCGGCGTCGAAGGTCGCCGGGACCACCTTGCCACTGCGGATGACGCCCTGCGCCCTGGTGGTGCCCCTGGTGTCGTCGAAGATGCGCGCGAGCCCCGAGCTCGACACCGAGCCCTCGATGTCGAAGCGTCCCGCGGTGAAGGTGCTGTCGAAGCTGGCCTTGGCCACGGGCAGGCCGAGAAGCGTCACCGTGTAGTCGGCGCGGAAGGCGCGCGTCTCCGCGCCGGCGCCTGCGGCCGGTGCGAGGGCGAGGAGGGCGGCGAGGCCGAGGGCGGAGAGGTGGTGCTGCATGGCTTTTCGCTTGCCGCCGAATTCCGGCGATTCTATGGGATGGCCGGTTGGCGGCGGGATCCGGGCCAAAGCTTGCGCTTGACCCCGCTGCCAAATGCCACTATGGAACGGCGACTTTTCCAGAGGCCGCCTGAATACTGCCCGCGCGCCGTTCGCTCATGGTGCGGCAGTCCGGTATGGCCCGGCAACGAAACGAAGGTGCATACGATGTCCCGCGCTTGCGAACTGACCGGCAAGGCCGTCCTGACCGGCAACAATGTCAGCCACGCCAACAACAAGACGAGGCGTCGCTTCCTGCCCAACCTGTGCGACGTGACGCTGCAGTCGGAGGCGCGCGGCCAGAACGTGCGCCTGCGCATCACCGCCCACGCGCTCCGCTCGGTCGAGCACCGCGGCGGCCTCGACGCGTTCCTGATCAAGGCCGACGCCTCGGAGCTGTCGCAGCGCGCCCGCCTGCTCAAGAAGCAGATCACCAAGAAGCTGGCCGAGGAGCAGGCTGCCTGAGCAGCCGCCTGCGACGCTTCTGACGTTCGCGGCGGGCCGGGGTCGCCTTCCGGCGCGTGAAGCGGTCCATCCCGTCGCTCTGCGCGATCCCGGACGGAAAAACCGCTTCACGCGCTGCCGGAATTGCCTCAAAGC
>JAEZXF010000104.1 GCA_023419995.1 Pseudomonadota bacterium
CGAGAATCTCGATCTGCAAGGTGGCAAGATTGCAGACGCCCTCGGTGCTGGCGATGCGGGAGGAAAACCGGTCCTGTATGTCCGCCTCCACCGATGCCGGGTCGCACTCCGCCCATGCGGCTGAGGAGAATACTCCGACATACAAGGAAGATGCCAGAAATATACTTCTCATGATTTGTTCTCGATCCGGGAAAAACAATGGTTTTCAAGTTATTGATATACAGGAATGCCATGTCTCTCAATGGGACGGGCCTCCGTCCGCGAAGAATCCGGAAAATAACCTTAATACCGGCCCGGAAGGCAGCGGCGGGGTCTTCGGCGAAAGAAGGTCGCAAGTATTTCGTTTGGGAGCAGATGGCTTTCCACCTCCGGCGCCGGCGTTTCCGGCCGGCCGGGCCTGCCGCGGGCAGGCGGTGCGGAGCCGCCCGGAACCGCGCGGCCGCTGCTTGCTGTCGGGCCGGTGCGGCTCAGACGAACTTGCGGAACAGCCGCGTCCGGTCGAAGAGCTCGTCCAGCGCCTTCATCCGCTCGTGGGTCTCGTCCCAGTTGGCGTCCTGCATGGCGGCGATCAGCGCCTCGACGATGAACAGCGTCACCACGGAGGAATCCCACGCCGAGGGCGCCTCGATGCGGACGTGGAAGGCATGCGCCGCGTGCCGGGCGGCGGGCGAGCCCCACTGGTCGGTGAACAGCACCAGCTCGACGCCCTTGTCGCGGGCTGCCTCGGCCAGCCGCAGCAGGTCCTGCTGATAGCGGCGGACGTCGAACACCACCAGCACGTCGCCCGCGCGCATGTCGAGCATGTAGTGCGGCCAGGCGTTGGAGCCGGCGGGGATCAGCGTCACCCCGCCGCGGATCATCTGCATGTGAGTGAAGAGATAATCGGCGAGCGTGCGCGTGATCCGGCCGCCGACCACGTAGACCCCGCGCCTGCCGTCCGACAGCAGCGCCACGGCCGCGTTGAACGCCTCGGGGGATATCTGCCCCAGCGTCCGGCGCAGGTTCTCGCTCACCTGGTCGGCGAAGCGGTTGAGGACGTGCGTGTCGGGCGCGCCGCGCGCCCAGCGGTCGTGCTTGGCGATCGGGCCGGAGATCGTGGCCTCGAGCTCCCCGCGCAGCGCCGCCTGCATCTCGGGAAAACCGGCGAAGCCGAGCTTCTTGGCCATGCGCACCACGGTCGGCGTCGACACGCCGGAGGCCGAGGCGACGGCGGTGATCGAATCGAGGCCGAGCATCGGGTAGCTCGCCAGCATCGCATCGGCGAGCTGCCGTTCGGCGCGCGTCAGCGTCTCGAATCCCGCCCGCATCCGCTCGGCCACGGTCAGGTCCTGCGGCGCTTCCATCTCCTCTCCTCCGTCGGCGAACGCGCCTTGTGAATAGAATGTACCATTGCATGCGCGATGGAAGAGAATTTTTCAGAAGCGGCTTGACTGTCCCTTGATGTCTGGAATGATTGTCGGCCTGACGCTGCGGGAAAGACGGCGACGAGGGTGAACGGATGAGCGGAGCGCAGGTGGCGGATACTCCCGTGGACGTTCTCAATCCACGGGGCGCCGGCAGGGCGCTCATCGTCTGCGAACACGCCTCCAACTTCGTGCCGCCGGCCTATCGCGATCTCGGGCTCGACCGGGCGGCCCTCACCGCGCACATCGCGTGGGATCCGGGCGCGCTCGCGGTCGCCGAGGAGATGGCGCGGCTGCTCGATGCGCCGCTGGTGGCCAGCCGGGTCTCGCGGCTGCTCTACGACTGCAACCGCCCGCCCGAGGCGCCCTCGGCCGTGCCCGAGGAGAGCGAGATCTACCGCATTCCCGGCAATGCCGGCCTTTCGCCCACGGACCGGGCCCGGCGGGCGGAGCTGTTCTACTTCCCGTTCCGGGCCGCGCTCGCCGGCGCCATCGAGGCGCACACCGCGCGCGCCGGTCCGCCCGCGCTCGTCACGGTGCACTCGTTCACGCCCGTCTATCGCGGCGTGGCGCGCGCGGTCGAGGTCGGCATCCTGCACGACGACGACGCCCGGCTGGCCGATGCGATGCTGGCTGCGGCGCAGGGGGATGCCGGCATCGTCGTGCGCCGCAACGAGCCCTACGGCCCGCAGGACGGCGTCACCCACACGCTGCGCGAGCACGCCCTGCCGCGCGGCCTCGCCAACGTGATGATCGAGGTCCGGAACGACCTCCTCTCGACCGATGACGCCTGCAGGGCGATGGCGCGCCGGCTCGCCGGATGGCTGGACGCCGCGCTCGATGCGCTCGACGGGGCGGCGCCCGAAGCAAAGGAAACGCACCGTGGGTAAGGCGGCAAGGCTGTTCGTCCGCTGCGTGGACACGTTCAACCGCTGGGTCGGCCGCTTCGCCATGAACCTGCTCTACGTCATGGGCGCGATCATGATCTACGCGATCGGCTCCCGGCTCCTGGTCGGCAAGCCGATCAACTGGGTGATGGAGATGTCGCAGTTCCTGCTGTCGGCCTACTACCTGCTCGGCGGGGCCTATTCGTTCCAGCTCGGCGCCCATGTGCGCATGGACCTGTTCTACGGCAGGCTCTCGGCGCGCAACCGCGCCGTCACCGACGCCTTCACCATCCTGTTCGTGCTGTTCTACCTCGGCGTGCTCTTCTACGGCGGCATCTCGTCGACCGAGTACGCCTGGAGCTTCAACCAGAAGAACTACACTTCCTGGGCGCCGCCGATGTGGCCGATCAAGGCCGTCATGACATTCGGCATCTTCATGATGCTGCTTCAGGCGGTTTCCGCCTTGATCAAGGACGTCGCCATGGCGCGCGGGAAGCCGATCGAATGAGCTCGGAACTCATCACCTTCTTTATGTTCGCCTCGATGCTGCTCCTGATGGCCACGGGCCAGCGCGTCTTCGGCGTCATCGGCTTCGTCGGCGCGGCCGCTGCGCTGTGGCTGTGGGGCAAGGGCTCGGCCGAGATGCCGTTCAACGCCTCGATCCAGGTGCTGAACTGGTTTCCGCTCATCACCGTGCCGTTCTTCGTCTTCATGGGCTATGTCCTGTCGGAATCCGGCATCGCGTCCAACCTCTACCGCATGTTCCACGTCTGGTTCGGCGGCGTGCGCGGCGGGCTGGCGCTGGGCACCATGGGGCTGATGGTGCTGATCTCGTGCATGAACGGCCTGTCGGTCGCCGGCATGGCCATCGGCGCCACCGTCGCGCTGCCGCAGCTCCTCGCGCGCGGCTACGACAAGCGCATGGTCACCGGCGTCATCCAGGGCGGCTCCTCGCTCGGCATCCTCTTGCCGCCGTCGGTGGTGCTGGTGCTCTACGCGATGATCGCGCGCCAGCCGGTGCTGCAACTCTGGCTCGCCGGCATCGTGCCGGGGCTGATGATGGCGGCGCTGTTCACCGCCTACATCTACATACGCTGCCGCATCAACCCGGCGCTGGGGCCGGCCCTGCCGAAGGAGGAGCTGGACGCGATCCCGCGCGCCGAGAAGCTGAAGCTGCTTTCGGCCGGCATCCTGCCAATCGGTATCTTCGCCGCCATCATGGGCCTGTTCATGACCGGCGTGACCAGCCTGGTCGAGAGCTCGGTCGTCGGCGCGGCGCTCGCCATGCTCGCCGCCCTCGTCACCGGGCGCCTCAGCCGCGAGGTGCTGGAGAACTCGACGCGCAACACGCTCGCCGTCTCCTGCATGTTCCTGTGGATCATCCTCGGCGCGCTGTGCTTCTCGTCGGTCTATGACGGGCTGGGCGCGGTGCGCGCCATCGAGAGCCTGCTGCTCCACACCTGGGACCTCGACCGCTGGGAGATCCTGATCGCGATGATGGTGTCGTTCATCATCCTCGGCATCTTCCTCGACGACACCGCCATGCTGGTCATCGTCGCGCCGCTCTACATCCCGCTGGTGCGCAGCCTCGGCTTCGACCCGATCTGGTTCGGCGTGCTCTACACCATCACCTGCCAGATCGCCTACATCACGCCGCCCTTCGGCTACAACCTGTTCCTGATGCGCGCCATGGCGCCGCCGGACATCTCGCTGGGCGACATCTACCGGTCGATCTGGCCGTTCTTCTTCCTGATGATCCTGTCCATGGTCATCATCATGATCTTCCCGCAGATCGCGCTGTGGCTGCCGAACGTCTATACGGGGCGCTAGCGGCAGGCAGGTGCGGCGGGCAGGGGAAACAACGAGACGCCGGAACGGCGCACAAGGAAAGCCCGGCGACGGGCAGGTGCTTCGGACAACAATGATGGGAGAACTGGAATGAGCACGAAACGCATCATCACCAAGCGCGACTTCCTGAAGAAGGCCGGCGTGACAGGCGCCGGCGCGGTCGGCGCGACGACGCTCGCCGCGCCCTACGTCAAGGCGCAGGCGCCGATCCGCTGGCGGCTGCAGACCTATGCCGGCGCGTCGCTCGCCGAGCACGTCATCAAGCCGTCGATCGACGCCTTCAACAAGGCGGCCAACGGCGAGATGGTCATCGACCTCTACACCGCCGACCAACTCGTGCCGCAGGGCGAGCTGTTCCGCGCCGTCCAGACCGGCACCATCGACGCCGCGCAGTCCGACGACGATTCCGCCGCCTCGCCGGTCGACGTCGCGGTGTTCGGCGCCTACTTCCCCTTCGCCTCGCGCTACAGCCTCGACGTGCCGGTGTTGTGGGAATGGTACGGGCTGAAGGAGATCTGGGAGGAGGCCTATGCCGAGGTGCCGGGCGTGACCTGGCTGTCCTCCGGCGCGTGGGACCCTTGCAACTTCGCCACCACCAAGCCGATCCGCTCGCTCGACGACCTCAAGGGCCTGCGCGTCTTCACCTTCCCGACGGGCGGCCGCTTCCTCGAGCGCCTCGGCGTGGTGCCGGTGACGCTGCCGTGGGAGGACATCGAGGTCGCGATCCAGACCGGCGAGATCGACGGCGTCGCCTGGTGCGGCTCGACCGAGACCCACACCGTGGGCTGGGCCGACATCACCAAGTACTACCTCACCAACAACATCTCCGGCGCGTGGGCCGGTTCCTACTTCGTCAACACCGACCGCTGGAACGAGGTGCCGGAGCATCTCCAGCAGATCTACCGGCTCACCATCGATTCCTCGCACTACTACCGCCAGCACTGGTACTGGTGGGGCGAGGCGCACTACCGCACCAGCGGCGGCAAGCTCGAGCTGACCACCATTCCCGAGGCGGAGTGGAAGACGGTCGAGGACGAGGCGATGAAGTTCTGGGACGAGATCGCCGCCCAGAGCCCGCGCAACGCCCGCGTGGTCGAGATCCTCAAGAAGTACGCCGAGACGATGCGCGGGGCCGGCGCGCCCTACCGCTACGGCTGAGGCGGAACGCCATCGACGGAAAAGGGCCGGCCGCTGCGCCGGCCCTTTTGCTTTCGGCCAGCCTCGTCGTGCGCGGCGCCGCCTCGCGGCGGATCGGCCGGACCTTGCTCCGGACGGGTACTTCCGGCCTAGAGTCTTTCAGGTTCAGGTGGAGTCGCCCCTCACCCCCCTGCCGGGACCTTCTCCCCGAAAACGGGGAGAAGGGGATTTGCCGCAACGCTCACGACCCCCTCTCCCCGCTTGCGGGGAGAGGGTAAGGGTGAGGGGCGGCTTCCATCAAAAGCTGGAACGATCTAGACGGACGCGGCCATCTGGATCCGGCCGTAGCATTCGCATGCCTTGTCGAGCAGCCGGTTGCGGTCGATCACCCGCAGCGCGCCGCGGTGGTAGGAGATCGCGCCCGTGTCCATCAGGTCGGTGCAGACCGCGTTGACGGTGGCGCGGCGCAGCGCCAGCAGCGTCGCCACCGTCTCCTGGGTGATGTGGAACGTGTCGCCCGCCACCCGGTCGTGGGCCTGCAGCAGCCAGCGCGAGACGCGCTGCTCGGCCGAGTGCAGGCTCGTGCAGGCGAGCGATTCCATGAGCTGCGAGATGTGGGCCTTGGTGAAGCGCAGCAGCGCCTCGCGCAGGCACTCGAAGCGCAGCAGCGCCACCTCGACCTCGGCGACAGGCACCCACGAGGCGTTCCCGGCTACCTGCACCACCGAGCGGCCGAGCACCGTCTTGCCGCCCATGGCAATGGCGAAGCCGAGGAACCCCTCGGGGCCGATCAGCGATTTCTCCACCCCGCGGCCGTTCTCCATGTTGGCGATCAGCGAGATGACGCCCTCATGCGGGAACACCGCGTGGGTGATCACGGCGCCTTCCTCGAAGATCACGTCTCCGGCCTTCATTTCCTTTTTCTCGGCCCGCCGTTCCAGGAAGCTGCGCACTTCTGGCGGGAGAGAGGCGAGTACCTTGTTGAATGCCTGCGTCGGCGGAGAATGGTCTGTCATGATCAACACCAGAGAACGGGGCATTTACTTTGGTGATTAGAGTATGCATATCATCGTTAATTAAAAATTATCCATATTAATGTACGATACCGTGCATAGAGATCTGATGATCGGATCGCCTATCCACGGCATGACGCTTCTT
>JAEZXF010000182.1 GCA_023419995.1 Pseudomonadota bacterium
GGCCTCCGTCGCCGCCGGGCTGCAGATGCCCAAGAGCGGCGCCCACCGGCTGATGGCCGAGCTCGTCCGCATGGGCTATGCCGGCCAGGACGAGACCGGCCGCTACCACCTGACGGCGCGGCTGGTCTCCGTCGCCTTCCGCCATCTGGCCTCGCTCGGCACCGTCGACGCGGCCCAGCCCGTCCTCGACGATCTCGCCGCCGCCTCGGGCGAGCTGGTGCGGCTGTCCGTCACCGACGGCGAGCGGCAGGTCTGGGTGGCGAAGGCGCAGGGCGCGCGCTCCGGCCTGATCTACGACCCGCAGATGGGCGAGACCGCGCATCTCGCCTCGATGGCCACCGGCATCGCCTGGCTCGCCGCGCTCGACGAGGTGACGGCGCTGCGCCTCGTCACCCGGCAGGGGCTCGGCGCGCCCGGCCTCGGCCCCAACGCGCCGGCCGGCATCCCCGAGGTGCTGGCCCGCATCGGCGAGGCGCGCGCCCGCGGCTATGCCACCGCCATCGACAGCTCCGCGCCCGGCATGTCGGCCATCGCCGCGGCGATCCGCCACCCGGCCGGCGGCGCGGCGATCGGCACCGTCTCGATCGGCGGGCCCTCGGCGCGGCTGCCGCCCGGGCGGCTTGCCGCGCTCGCTCCCGCCCTTCTCGACGCGGCGGGCCACCTTTCCGGCCGCGTCGCCGGTTCGTCCTATTTCTCCGCGCCCGTCTCCGCCCGCGAGGCGGGCTGATCCCCGAAAGGCATTCCCGTGGATTTCGAACCGACACACGAGCAGCGCATGCTGGTCAGGACCGTGCGCGACTTCATCGCCGCCGAGCTCGCGCCGCTGGAGGACGAGGTCGAGCGCACCGGCGCGCTCGATCCGGCCAAAGCGCGGGCGATCTTCGACAAGTCGCGCGCGCTCGGCCTCTACGCCATGAACATCCCCGAGGAGCACGGCGGCGGCGGGCTCTCGGCGCTCGACACCATGCTGGTCGAGGAACAGTTCGGCCGCACCAGCGACATCCTGATCCGCCGTGCCTTCGGCAACGTCTACGAGGTGCTGCTCGCCTGCACCGGCGCCCAGGTCGAGCGCTGGCTGCGCCCGACCGTGCGCGGCGAGCGGGTGTGCTCGATCGCCATCACCGAGCCCGGCGCCGGCTCCGACGCCGCCTCGATCGCCACCCGCGCCCGCCGCGACGGCACGGGTTGGCGGCTGAGCGGGGCCAAGCACTTCATCTCCGACGGCCTCGTCTCCGACTTCTTCATCGTCTCCGCCGTCACCGATCCGGCCAAGGGCGCGCGCGGCATCTCGCTGTTCCTGGTCGACAAGGACCTGCCCGGCCTGACCGTCGGCCGCGACCAGCCGATGATGGGCCTGCGCGGCACCAGCCATGTCGAGCTCGCCTTCGACGACGTGCCGCTCGAGGCCGGGGCGATGGTGGGCGCCGAGGGCGAGGGCTTCCGCATGGCGCTCGGCGTGCTCGGCCGGGTGCGGCTGGCGCAGGTCGGCGCCCGCGCGATCGGCAAGGCGACGAAGATCCTCGACCTGACGCTGGACTACGCCCGCGAGCGCCGGCAGTTCGGCCAGCCGATCGGCGAGTTCCAGATGATCCAGCAGATGCTGGCCGACTCGGCGCTGGAGATCAACGCGGCGCGGCTCGCCCTGTGGCAGGCGGCGGCGGAGATCGACCGCGGCATCGACCCGCGCGGGCGCATCTCGCTGGTCAAGGTGCAAGCTGCCGAGACGCTGGGCCGCGTCGCCGACCGCGCGGTGCAGGTGTTCGGCGGCATGGGCTTCTGCAAGGACCTGCCGATCGAGCGCTACTATCGCGACGCGCGCATCTACCGCATCTTCGACGGCACCTCGGAGATCCACCGCACCGTCATGGCGCGCCTGCTGCTCAAGGGCGACACCAGCCTCTACGACCCGGTGGCGGCATGAGCGCCCGCTTCATCGACGCGGCAGGAGCCGCGGCCCTCATCCCCGACGGGGCGACGGTCGGCCTGATCGGCGGCGGCGGCGGGCTGTGCGAGGCGAGCCTGCTGCACGAGGCGGTCGAGGCGCGCTTCCTCGCCACCGGCGCGCCGCGGGCGCTGTCGCTGGTGCACGCGCTCGGCATCGGCGACCGCGACCGGCGCGGCCTCAACCGCTTCGCCCACGAGGGCATGGTGCGCAAGGTGATCGGCGGCCACTGGGTGTGGTCGCCGCGCATGCAGGCGCTGGCGCGCGAGAACCGCATCGCCGCCTACGTGCTGCCGGGCGGCGTGGTGATGCAGCTCCTGCGCGAGATCGCCGCCGGCCGGCCGGGCCTGTTCACCCATGTCGGCCTCGGCACCTTCGTCGATCCCGACCTCGACGGCGGCCGGATGAACGCCGCCGCGACCGAGACGCTGGTCGAGAAGGTGTCGATCGCCGGCCGCGACTACCTGCGCTACCTGCCCTTCCCGGTCGACGTCGCCCTGCTGAGGGGAACGGCCGCCGACGAGGACGGCAACGTCAGCCTCGACGAGGAGCCGGCCAACCTCGACAGCTACGCCATGGCCGCGGCGGCGAGGAATTCCGGCGGCACCGTCATCGTCCAGGTGCGGCGGCGGGTGGCGAACGGCGCGCTGCCGGCGCGCAGCGTCCGCATCCCCTCGGTGCTGGTCGACGCGGTCGTGGTCGCTCCCGACCAGCGGCAGGGCTACGGCGTTGTGCACGACCCCGCGCTCTCGGGCGAGCGCTTCGTGCCCGAGCCCGCCCCGCCGATGCCGCCGCTGTCGCCGCGCCAGATCATCGCCCGGCGCGCGGCGCAGGAGCTGCGCCCCGGCGCGGTGGTCAATTTCGGCTTCGGCATCCCCGACGAGGTGGCGACGCTGATCGCGGCGCGCGGCGACGCCGGCCTCTACCAGCGCACCATCGAGCACGGCACCTATGGCGGCGCGCTGCTCACCGGCTCGCTGTTCGGCTATGCCCGCAACCCGACCTGCATGATCGACGGCCCGTCGCAGTTCGACTTCTATTCCGGCGGCGGGCTCGACATCGCCTTCCTCGGCTTCGGCGAGGTCGACGCGCAGGGCAACGTCAACGTCTCGCGGCTGGGCGGCGACCCGGTCGGCCCCGGCGGCTTCATCGACATCGCCCAGAACGCGCGCAAGGTGGTGTTCTGCGGCGGCTTCGACGCCAAGGGCACGGATCTCGGCTTCGGCGACGGCCGACTCGCCATCCGCCGCCACGGCGACGTCGCCAAGTTCGTCGCCGCCGTCGACCAGGTCACCTTCTCGGGCCGCGAGGCGGTGCGCAGGGGGCAGGAGGTGCTCTACGTCACCGAGCGCGCCGTGTTCAGGCTGACGGGGGACGGCATCCGACTCGAAGAGGTGGCGCCGGGCATCGACGCGGCCGCCGACGTGCGCGACCGCATGGGCTTTTCGCCGCTCGGCGGCGCGGGCGGTACGATGCCGGAAAGCTGCTTCACCGGGCCTTAAAGCGTGTCGCGTCTTATCCTCTCCGCAGAAGCGCGATCTTCGGGCGTCCGCGCCGCCCCTCATCCGCCCTTCGGGCACCTTCTCCCCGTGAACGGGGAGAAGGA
>JAEZXF010000307.1 GCA_023419995.1 Pseudomonadota bacterium
GCGACACGCTCCACGGCATTGCGCGGAAGACCGGCGCCGGCACCGAGGCGATCAAGCAGGCGAACGGCCTGACCAGCGGCCTGATCCGCATCGGCCAGACGCTGAAGATTCCAGCCGGCGGCACCGCTCCGGTGCAGGCCGTCGCGGCTGCACCCAAGACCGACCCGACGACGACGGCGGCGGTCAACCGGCCGTCGAACGTCTACACGCCGCCCAGGCAGGCCGAGACGGCGATCCAGAAGGCGGCGGCCGACGCCTCCGCCCCGGCGCCCAATGCCAGCGGCATCTCCAAGATGCGCTGGCCGGCGCGCGGGCGGGTGATCTCCAGCTTCGGCGACGCGAGCGGCGGCAAGTCCAACGACGGCATCGACATCGCGGTTCCCGCCGGCACGCCGATCAAGGCGGCCGAGAACGGCGTCGTCATCTATGCCGGGGACGGGCTGAAGGAGTTCGGCAACACGGTCCTGGTGCGCCACGAGAACGGGCTGGTCACCGTCTACGGCCACGCCAGCGAGCTGAAGGTGCAGCGCGGCCAGAAGGTGCGGCGCGGCGAGGACATCGCCCTTGCCGGCATGAGCGGCTCGGCCGACACGCCCAAGCTGCATTTCGAGGTCCGCAAGGACTCGTCGCCGGTCAATCCTGTCACCTACCTCGAATAAGGCAGGTTCAACGACAACAAAGCGGCGGAAGTCGTATCTCCAGTCCGGCTCGCCTCCTTCGCCCGCCCCGCAAGGCGGGCGTTTTATTTGGCGTCGAGCCTGCGGCCCTGCCTGCCGGCCAGCTCCTGCACGAACTGCCACGCGACGCGGCCCGAGCGGCTGCCGCGCGTCGTCGCCCATTCGAGCGCGTCGCGGCGCAGCTCCTCCGCGTCGGCCTCGAGGCCGTAGTGGCGGACGTAGCCGTCGATCATCTCCAGATACTCGTCCTGCGAGCACTTGTGGAAGCCGAGCCACAGGCCGAAGCGGTCGGAGAGCGAAACCTTCTCCTCGACGGCCTCGCTGGGGTTGATCGCCGTCGAGCGCTCGTTCTCGATCATGTCGCGCGGCAGGAGATGGCGGCGGTTCGAGGTGGCGTAGAAGATCACGTTGTCGGGCCGGCCCTCGACGCCGCCCTCCAGCGCCGCCTTGAGCGACTTGTAGGAGGTGTCGTCGTGGTCGAACGACAGATCGTCGCAGAAGAGGACGAAGCGGAAGGGCGCCGGCTTGAGGATGGCGAGCAGCTTCGGCAGCGTGTCGATGTCCTCACGGTGGATCTCGACCAGCTTGAGCGGCGGCTCGGCCTCGGCGCGCTCGGCATTGATGGCGGCGTGCACCGCCTTGACCAGCGAGGACTTGCCCATGCCGCGCGCGCCCCACAGCAGCGCGTTGTTGGCCGGCAGGCCGCCGGCGAAGCGGCGCGTGTTGTCGAAAAGGATGTCGCGCACCCGGTCGACGCCGCGGATCAAGCCGATGTCGACGCGGTTGACCCGGACGACGGGCTCCAGCGCACCGGCCTCGGCCGACCAGACGAAGCAGTCGGCGGCGGCGAGATCGGTCGCCACCGGCTCGCGCGGCGCCAGCCGGGCCACGGCGGCGATCAGGCGGTCGAGTTTTTCCTCAAGCGTTTCGGGCAGCATGTCGGACATCGGGGCGTTCTGTTCCTTTAGGCGGGGACAGTGTGGCCTATCACGGGCGCCGGCCGTCGAAAAGCGGGCGGCTGCGGTTGCATTGGCGCAGCCAGCCATTATATTCCGGCCACTTTTCCCGTGGCCGCCCGGCGGCCGCCTCGCGCACGTTTTTCAGGAGTTTACCCATGCTCGTTACCCCGGCATACGCTCAGGCGGTCGGCGGCGGCCCCGACGTTTTCGTCAGCATCCTGCCGTTCGTCCTCATCTTCGTCATCATGTACTTCCTCATCATCCGGCCGCAGCGCCAGCAGATGAAGAAGCGCGGCGAGATGCTGGCTGCGGTCCGCCGCGGCGACACGGTGGTGACGGGCGGCGGCCTGATCGGCAAGGTCACCAAGGCCACCGACGACGAGCTGGAAATCGACCTCGGCGGCGGCGTCAAGGTGACGGCGGTCCGCTCCACCATCGCCGACGTGCGGGTCAAGGGCGAGCCGGTCGCCAACCAGAACGCCAAGAAATAACCGCATTCGGGGCGAAAGCGGTCAGGATCGACGCGGCGCGTCCGCGTCCGGCTGGACAGGTACGATATGCTGCATTTCTCGCGCTGGAAGACGATCTCGATCTGGTTCGTGGTGTTTCTGGCGATTGTCGTTGCCGCCCCGAACCTGCTGTCGCAGTCCACTCTCGCATCGCTGCCGAACTGGCTGCCGAAGCGGCAGATGGCGCTCGGCCTCGACTTGCAGGGCGGCTCGCACATCCTGCTCCAGGTCGACCGCAACGACCTGATCAACGATCGCCTCGAAAGCGCCCGCGACGACATCCGCGTGGCGCTGCGCGAGGCGCGCGTCGGCTATACGGGATTGTCGGGCACCGGCCACACGGTGCAGGTGCGCATCCGTGACGCCGAGCAGGTCGCCGCGGCGAAGACGGCGCTCGCCGGCCTGACGCAGCCGGTCTCCTCGGGGCTTTTCGGCGCCGGCACCGTCGTCGAGATGACGATGACCGAGCCGGAGCCCGGCCTCCTGCGCTTCGCCCTCACCGACGAGGGCATCGATTACCGCGTCGGCACGGCGGTCAACCAGTCGGTCGAGGTGGTGAACCGCCGCGTCAACGAGCTGGGCACGACCGAGCCGATCATCCAGCGCCAGGGCGCCGACCGCATCCTCGTGCAGGTGCCGGGCCTCGACGACCCGCAGCGCCTGAAGGACATCCTCGGCCAGACCGCGAAGCTGACCTTCCAGATGGTCGACCAGTCGATGCCGGTGGAGGAGGCGCTCCAGGGCCGCCCGCCGGCGGGCACGACGGTGATGTACTCCAACGACGAGCCGCCTGTTCCCTACATCATCGAGAACCGCGTCATCGTCTCCGGCGAGAACCTCGTCGATTCCCAGGCGAGCTTCGACCAGCGCACCAACGAGCCGGTCGTCTCCTTCCGCTTCGACAACCAGGGCGCGACGCGCTTCGGCCAGGCGACGCAGCAGAACGTCGGCCGGCTGTTCGCCATCATCCTCGACAACCACGTCATCTCCGCGCCGCGCATCAACGAGCCCATCCTCGGCGGCTCGGGGCAGATCTCCGGCAACTTCACGGTGCAGAGCGCCAACGACCTCGCCGTGCTGCTGCGCGCCGGCGCGCTGCCGGCCGACCTGACCATCATCGAGGAACGCACGGTCGGTCCGAGCCTCGGCCAGGATTCGATCGAGGCGGGCACCTTCGCCACCGGCATCGCCGCGATCTTGGTCTTCGCCTTCATGGTGTTGGCCTACGGCAAGCTCGGCGTGCTGGCCTCGATCGGCCTCGCCGCCAAC
>JAEZXF010000316.1 GCA_023419995.1 Pseudomonadota bacterium
TGAAGGCGTTGCGGTCGGCGGAGATGGTCACCGTCTCGGCGACGAGGCCGTAGGACGCGTCGGGCTCGTCGAGCGCGTTCGCGAACAGCGTGTCGAAGCACAGCTCGATGCGCGGCGGCGCGTCGCCGCGAGCGACGAAGCTGTTCAGCGTGTTGAAGGTCAGCGGTGACTGGTTGTAGTCCCAGTTGGGCACCGAGAAATTGAACGTGCCGCCCCTGGGCGCGTCCGGGGTTGCGTAGTCGAAATGCGTGAAGTCCGGGCCGTATTTCAGCTCGCCATAGGGGGAGATGCCGTGCAGCGGCGTTTCGGTGGCAAGCCGCGCCAGCGCCTCGCCGGGCAGGAGTTGCGCCGCGGCCGAGGCGCCGGCGAGCGCGAGGAAGCCGCGCCGGGTCAGCGCCGCACCAGGCCTCATTCGGTGGCCTCGATGCTGCGCTCGATCGCGGTCTCGCGCTCCGGCAGGATCCACCACGACTCGACGTCGACGCCGGCATAGGACGGCTGCTCCTGCGGCACGCCGAACTTGTTCCAGTAGGCGACCCATATCTCGGGGTTGCTGAACTGCGGCACGTAGTAGTAGCCCCACAGCAGCACCCGATCGAGCGCGTGGGTGGCCGCGACCAGCTCCTGCCGGTCCTTGGCGAAGATGATGCGGTCGATCAGCTTGTCGACCGCCGGGTCCTTGATGCCGGCGTAGTTGCGCGTGTCGGGCATGTCGGCGGCCTGCGAGCCCCAGTATTCGCGCTGCTCGTTGCCGGGCGACTGCGACTGCATGACGACGCTGGTGATCACGTCGAAGTCGTACTCGCGCACCCGGTTGACGTACTGGTTGGGGTCGATGATGCGCAGGCTGGCGCCGATGCCGAGCCGGCGCAGCGCGTTGATGTAGGGGCCGGTCAGGCGCTCCGTGTCCGGGTTGGAGGACAGGAACTCGATGCGGAACGGGGCACCCTGCTCGTTGACCAGGATGGTCGGGTCGGGGTTGCTCACGAGGCCGAAGAAGCCGAGGATGCGCCGCCACAGGCTCGGCTGGGGCGGCCGCGCCCAGCCGGCCTCGGCGAGGAGCTTGGCCGCCTGGCCGAGATGCTCGCGCTGCGCGCCTTCCCCGCCGTAGACCGGCAGGGTGAAGGGCTGGCTGAACAGCTCCGCCGGCACCTGGTCCCGGACCGTCTCGAGGATCTCGAGCTCGAGCCCCTGCGGAACGCCGCTCGACGCCAGCTCCCCGCCCTCGAAGAAGCTGCTTGTGCGGCTGTAGAGGTTGTGGAACTGGAGCCGGTTCAGGCTCTCGAAGTCGTAGGCGAGCGTCAGGGCCAGGCGCACGCGGCGGTCCCTGAACTGCGGCCGGCGCAGGTTGAGCGCATAGGCCTGCATCGGCTCGCCCGCCGTGCTCTCGAAGGTCCGCCGGACGATGTCGCCGCGCTCGACCGCCGGGAAGTTGTACTCGGTCGCCCAGCGCGAGGCGCGGTTCTCGACGCGGATGTCGTGCAGCCCGCCCTTGGTGAAAGCCTGCCACGCCGCGTTGTCGTCCTGGATGTAGGTGTAGCGGCGGCGGTCGAAATTCTGCCGCCCGATGTTCACCGGGAGCCCGGCCGCCCAGTAGTCCTCGACCCGCGCCCAGGTGATGTCCGAGCCGGCGCGGAAGCTGTCGATGCGGTAGGCGCCCGAGCCCAGCGGCGGCTCCAGCGTCGGCTGGGTGATGTCGCGCTTGCGGCCCTGCGCATCGGTGCCCTCCCACCAGTGCCTGGGCAGCACCGGCAGGTCGCCTATGATGTGCGGCAGCTCGCGGTTGCCGCTCTGGTCGAAGCGGAACTCGACCTCGCGCTCCGACACCGCCACCGCCTCGGTCACGTTGGCGTAGTAGCGGTTGTGCGCCTGGCTGTGCTCCTTCAGCACGTTGAACGACCACACCACGTCCTCGGCCGTGATCGGCGCGCCGTCGTGCCAGCGCGCGCGGGGGTCGAGCCGGTAGGTCGCGGACGAGTAGTCGTCGGGATACCTGAACGCCTCGGCGATCAGCGCGTGGCTGGTGCCGGGCTCGTCGAGCGACTGCTGCATCAGCGTGTCCCACAGCAGGCCGCCGAAATAGGTCAGCCCGGCCGCCGCGGTGCCGCGCACGATGAGCGGGTTGAAGCTGTCGAAGGTGCCGGGAACCACCGTGTTGAGCTGGCCGCCCTTCGGCGCGTCGGGGTTGACGTGGGCGTAGCGCTCGAAGGCCTTCGTCTCGATCTCCTCGCCGATGAGCGAGGAGGTGGTGCGCCAGTCGGCGGCGGCCGCCGTCGCCGATGCCCCCATGACGACGAGTGCCGAAAGGGCCCATCTGCGCAAACCGGATACCTGCATCATCATCCTCGTCGTCGATCGAACGCTGCTTCGCCGCATAGACTAGCCTGCGCGCCGCGAATGAAAACCGTCTGCGGCGGAATAGTTTCCCGGCCGGGCGGCGGGCAACAAAAAAGCCGGGACAAACCCGGCTTTTTCATGATCGGTGCCTGATCGGCGCCGCCGCGTCTATTCCTGCGCGGGCGCTTCCTCGGCGGGGGCCTCTTCCGCGGGCGCGGTCTCGGCCGGAGCCTCCTCGGCGGGCGCTGCCTCCTCGGCGGGTGCTTCCTCGGCCGCGGCGGAGGGCAGCGGCGCCGGGTCGGCGGAGAGCGACCGCAGGTAGGCGATCAGGTTGGCTTCTTCCTGGATGTTGCGGATGCCGGCGAAGGCCATGGCGGTGCCGGAGACGTAGGAGCGCGGCGACTGCAGGAAGCCGCTCAGGTGCTCGTAGTCCCAGTGGACCGAGCCGCCCTGCGAGAACTCGCGCATCGCCGCCGAGTAGCTGAAGCCCTCGTGCGAGGCGATCGGGCGGTTGACGACGCCGTAGAGGTTCGGGCCGACCTTGTTGGCGCCGCCCTCTTCCGCCGTGTGGCAGGCGACGCACTTGCGGAACGCGGTCTGGCCGGCGGCGACGTCGGCGGTCGCCAGAAGGTCGATGACCGACGGGCCGGCTTCCTCTTCGGCGCCGCCAGCGTCGGTCTCGGCCTCGGCAACCTCGATGGCGTAGCCCGGCGTCTCAGGCGCATGGGTGGCGAAGATGGTGTCGGACACGATGCTGACCGAAAATACCACGAATATCACGGCGAGAAACGCGCCGATCAGCTTGTTGAGCTCGAACGAATCCATCATCTGCCAAAACTCCCTTGTCCATCCGCCGTGCGCGGCCCACGGAGGGGTGTGGGCCGTTCGTCCCCCGAGCGGTAGATGCCGGTGAAAAACGCGCGGAAACTAGGTCTTTTGCTCGTTCCTTGCAACACCTATAAGAGCCCTGACGGCACATGCCGTGCCGATCGAGTTTTTTCGTCACAATTCCAGCAGCGCGACCCTCCGCAGCCATGTCCATCCTCGTCCTGATCCCCGCGCGCATGGCCGCGACGCGCCTTCCCGGCAAGCCGCTCGCCGACATCGCCGGCCGGCCGATGATCATCCATGTCGCCGACCGCGCGGCGGAAAGCGGGGTCGGGCGCGTGGTGATCGCCACCGATTCGCCCGAGATCCGCGATGCCGCTGCGGCCTTCGGCCACGAGGCGGTGATGACGGGATCCCACCACCAGTCCGGCTCCGACCGCATCTTCGAGGCGCTGGAGGCGCTCGACCCGCAGCGCCGGGTCGACGCGGTGCTCAACCTCCAGGGCGACCTGCCGACCATCGATCCCGCGCTGATCGGCCGCGCCGCCGCGCTGCTCGACGAGCCCGCCGTCGACCTCGGCACGCTCGGCGCCGAGATCGTCCGCGAGGAGGAGAAGACCAACCCCAACGTGGTCAAGATCGTCGGCTCGCCGCTGTCGCCCGACCGGCTGCGCGCACTCTACTTCACCCGCGCCACGGCGCCGTGGGGCGAGGGGCCGCTCTACCACCACATCGGCATCTATGCCTGGCGGCGCGCGGCGCTGGCGCGCTTCGTGGCTCTGCCGCAGTCGGCGCTGGAGACGCGCGAGAAGCTCGAGCAGCTGCGCGCGCTCGAGGCCGGCATGCGCATCGACGCGGCCGTTGTCGATACCGTGCCGCTCGGCGTCGACACGCCGGACGACCTGGAGCGCGCCCGCGCGCTCATCTCACAAGCCGGTTCACGAGGCAGCACACGATGATCGCGAAGACCAACAGGATTTCCTTCCAGGGCGAGCCCGGCGCCAACTCCGACACCGCCTGCCGCGACATGTTCCCCGACATGGAGCCGCTGCCCTGCCCGACCTTCGAGGACGCCTTCAACGCGGTCGAGAGCGGCAAGGCGGACCTCGCCATGATCCCGATCGAGAACACGCTCGCCGGCCGGGTCGCCGACATCCACTACCTGCTGCCGGAATCGAAGCTGCACATCGTCGCCGAGTACTTCCTGCCGATCCATTTCCAGCTCATGGTGCTGCCGGGCGTGAAGATCGACGAGATCAAGTCGGTGCACAGCCACATCCATGCGCTGGGCCAGTGCCGCAAGGTCATCCGCCGCCATCGCTGGAAGCCGGTGGTCGCCGGCGACACGGCGGGCGCGGCCCGCATCGTCGCGGAGGAGGGCGAGCGCTCGCAGGCCGCGCTCGCACCGCGCCTGGCCTCCTCGCTCTACGGCCTCGACATCGTCGCCGAGAACGTCGAGGACGCCGAGAACAACGTCACCCGCTTCGTCGTGCTGTCGAAGGACAAAAGCTGGGCGCCGCGCGAGGACGACGCCCGGCTGATGATGACGACCTTCGTCTTCCGCGTGCACAACATCCCGGCCGCGCTCTACAAGGCGATGGGCGGCTTCGCCACCAACGGCGTCAACATGACCAAGCTGGAGAGCTACCAGCTCGGCGGCACCTTCTTCGCCACCCAGTTCTATGCCGACATCGAGGGCCACCCGGCCGACAAGAACGTGGCGCAGGCGCTGAAGGAGCTGGCCTTCTTCTCCAAGGAGGTGCGCGTGCTGGGCGTCTACCCGGCCCACCCCTTCCGCCAGACCCAGCAGCCGGAGGACTGAGGCGGCCATGGGCCTCTAC
>JAEZXF010000287.1 GCA_023419995.1 Pseudomonadota bacterium
GTCCGGCACGACCTTGCGGTGAAGAAGGAACTCCCCCTGCTCGACGGGCACGGCCGGTCGTTCATCGGGCGCAGTCCTTTCGTCCTGATCGGTTCCCGGGACGCGGCCGGAAACGCCGATGTGACGCCGAAGGGCGACACGCCCGGCTTCGTCGCCGTCCTCGACGAGGCATATTGCAAGACGCTCTGGTAGCCCGCGCTACCCGGTCCACTCGATCCAGCGGCCGTGGAAGTCGCATTTCGCCAGCCGCCGCGTCTCGCCGCCGGGCCACAGGGTGAGGCTCAGCGTCGCAAACCCGTCCTTCGGATCGCGCGGCTCCATGCGCAGCCGGGCAATCGGCGCGTCGGGCGTCGCCTGCGCGCCGGCCTCGTCGAGCGCGGAGAGGATGGCCTCCTTGGTCCCGCGCGGCAGGTACTGCCACATGATCGAGTGGAACAGCACGAAGGCCGCGCCGGCGGGCCGCGCCGCCAGCGTCTTGCGCAGGAAGGCGGCCGCATCGGCCTTTCCGAGCGCGAAGGGATGCCGCCGCGCGATGGCGACCGCGCCCTCCAGCCGCTGCAGGCGCGCCGTCTGGTCGGCCCAGACATAGGAGCGCAGCCGCAGCGCGCCTTCCGGCGTGGAAACGTCGACGGGGGCGATGTCGCAGCCCTGCCGCGACTGGACGACGAGGTCGCCGCCGAGGGGCAGCGTCGACGAGCGCAGCTCCGGCCCGATCCTCACCGGAGAGGCCGGATCGCCCCACGACAGATCGCCGTAGCGGTAGAAGAAGCGGTCGAACAGCAGGTTGAGCCCACCGCTCGAACCGATCTCGGCGAGCGCCAGCGGCAGGCCGGTGTCGCGCGCGACGGCCAGGAACCCCGGCAGCAGCATCGCCGAGCGGGCGATCTCGTTGGTCTGCGGCGCGGAGTCGAGCGCGGCCGACAGCGCCGCGTCGTGGCGGGCCAGCGCGCCGGCCACGGCCGCCGAAAGCGTGTCGTCGCTGGCCGTGTTCGGGGGATAGGCCGCGACGAGCGCCGCATCGCGACCCTCGATGACGAGGCGGTGCAGGCCGCCGCAGATGCGCAGCGCCAGCGCGTCGGCGCGCGGATCGCCCGGCCAGGCGAGGATGCGCCCGCCGGTCGCCGTGGTGTCGTCGACGATCCCGGCGAGGAGCCGGCAGAGCCGGGCGGTGAACGGCGAGCCGAGCGCGTCGCAGGCCTGCGCCTGGTGCGCGAAATGCGTTGCGACCGCTCCGGCGGCGGCCATCGGGCGGCGGGCCGTCAGGTCCGCCGCGCCACCATCATCTTCTTGATCTCGGCGATCGCCTTGGCCGGGTTCAGCCCCTTCGGGCAGGCCTGGGTGCAGTTCATGATGGTGTGGCAGCGATAGAGCCGGAACGGATCCTCGAGATTGTCGAGGCGCTCGCCGGTGGCCTCGTCGCGGCTGTCGATCAGCCAGCGATAGGCCTGCAGCAGCACGGCGGGGCCGAGATAGCGGTCGCCGTTCCACCAGTAGGACGGGCACGAGGTCTGGCAGCAGAAGCACAGGATGCACTCGTAGAGGCCGTCGAGCTTCTCGCGGTCCTCGCGGCTCTGCTTCCATTCCTTCTCCGGCTCGGGCGACACGGTCTGCAGCCACGGCTGGATCGAGGAGAGCTGCGCGTAGGGCACGGTCAGGTCCGGCACCAGGTCCTTGACCACCGGCATGTGCGGCAGCGGGTAGACGCGGACGGCGCCGTCGATCTCGTCGGTGCCCTTGGTGCAGGCGAGCGTGTTGGTGCCGTCGATGTTCATGGCGCAGGAGCCGCAGATGCCCTCGCGGCAGGAGCGGCGCAGCGTCAGCGTCGGGTCGACCTTGTTCTTGATGTAGAGCAGGCCGTCGAGCACCATCGGGCCGCAATCGTCGGTGTCGACATAGTAGGTGTCGACGCGCGGGTTGTCGTCGTCGTCCGGCGACCAGCGGTAGATGCGGTACTCGCGCAAATTGGTCGCGCCTTCCGGCTTCGGCCAGGTCTTGCCCTCGTGGATGCGCGAATTCTCGGGAAGGGTGAGTTCAACCATCGTCTTTCCCTCCGATCAGTAGACGCGCTTCTTGGGCGCGATCTTGGCCGGATCTATACCGCCTTCGTCCAGCGGCAGCATGGTGTCGGTGTGGACCGGGCGATAATCGAGCGTCACCTTGCCGGCGTCGTCCACCCAGGCCAGCGTGTGCTTGCGCCAGGTCTTGTCGTCGCGCTCGGAGAAGTCCTCGCGGGCATGCGCGCCGCGGCTTTCCTTGCGCGCTTCCGCGCCGTGAACGGTGGTGATGGCGCAGGCCATCAGGTTTTCCAGCTCCAGCGTCTCGGCCAAGTCTGAATTCCAGATCATCGAGCGGTCGTGGACCTTGATGTGCTTCAGCTCGCCCCAGATGGCGGAAACCCGCTTGCAGCCCTGCTCCAGCGTCTCCTGGGTGCGGAAGACGGCGGCGTCCTCCTGCATGGCGCGCTGCATCTTCTCGCGCAGCACCGCCGTCGGGCTGCCGCCGTCGGCGTGGCGGATGCGGTCGAAGCGGTCCATGATCTTCTCGACCGCCTGCTCGTTGACCGAGGGGATGGCGCTGTCGCGGTCGATGACCTGGCCGGCGCGGATGGCGGCGGCGCGGCCGAAGACCACGAGGTCGATCAGCGAGTTGGAGCCGAGGCGGTTGGCGCCGTGGACCGAGGCGCAGCCGGCCTCGCCCACCGCCATCAGGCCGGGCTGGATGCGCTCGGGATGGCCGCTGTCGGCGTTCAGCACCTCGCCCCAGTAGTTGGTCGGCACGCCGCCCATGTTGTAGTGCACGGTCGGCAGCACCGGGAGCGGCTCGCGGGTGACGTCGACGCCGGCGAAGATCTTGGCCGACTCGGAGATGCCGGGCAGGCGCTCGTGCAGCACGGCCGGGTCGAGGTGGTCGAGGTGCAGGAAGATGTGGTCTTTGTTGCGGCCGACGCCGCGCCCCTCGCGGATCTCCAGCGTCATGCAGCGCGAGACGACGTCGCGCGAGGCCAGGTCCTTGGCCGAGGGAGCGTAGCGCTCCATGAAGCGCTCGCCCTCGGAGTTGACCAGATAGCCGCCCTCGCCGCGCGCGCCCTCGGTGATGAGGCAGCCGGCGCCGTAGATGCCGGTCGGGTGGAACTGCACGAACTCCATGTCCTGCAAGGGCAGGCCGGCGCGCGCGACCATGCCGTTGCCGTCGCCGGTGCAGGTGTGGGCGCTGGTGGCCGAGAAATAGGCGCGGCCGTAGCCGCCGGTCGCCAGCACCACCGTCTTGGCGGCGAAGCGGTGGATGGTGCCGTCGTCGAGGTTCCACGCCACGACGCCGGTGCACACCCCGTCGGTCATGATCAGGTCGAGGGCGAAATACTCGATGAAGAACTGGGCGTTGTTCTTGACCGACTGGCCGTAGAGCGTGTGCAGGATGGCGTGGCCGGTGCGGTCGGCCGCGGCGCAGGTGCGCTGCACGGGCGGGCCGTCGCCGAAGTTCTGCATGTGGCCGCCGAACGGCCGCTGGTAGATCAGCCCCTCCTCGGTGCGCGAGAACGGCACGCCGTAGTGCTCGAGCTCGTAGACGGCGGCGGGGGCCTCGCGGGCGAGGTACTCCATGGCGTCGACGTCGCCCAGCCAGTCGGAGCCCTTGACGGTGTCGTAGAGGTGCCACTGCCAGTTGTCGGGGCCCATGTTCTTCAGCGAGGCGGCGATGCCGCCCTGCGCCGCGACCGTGTGCGAGCGGGTGGGGAACACCTTGGTGATGCAGGCGGTCTTCAGGCCCTGCTCGGCCATGCCGAGCGTGGCGCGGAGCCCCGCGCCGCCGGCGCCGACGACGACGACGTCGAACGAGTGGTCGACATAGGTGTAGGCGCTGCCTGTGACCGCAGGCCGCGAAACGTTCTTTCTGGATTCGGCCACCGCCTCAGCCTCCGAATGCGATCTTGAGAAGCGCGAAGATGCAGGCCGCGCCGACGATCAGGGAAAAGAAGACGTTGAGCATCAGCAGCGTCACGTTGAGCAGCTTGCCGTGGACGTAGTCCTCGATGATGACCTGCATGCCGAGCTTCATGTGGTAGAGGCCGGCGATGAGCATGAGGCCGAGCACGACCGCCACGAAGGGGTTGGCGAGCGTGGCGCGCACCTGCGCATAGGATGCGTCGCTGAGCGCGACCAGCAGCCCGACGAAGAAGAGGGTGAGCGGCACGAGGGCCACGGCTGTCATGCGCTGGTACCAGAAATGGCCGGTGCCCTCCCTGGCCGAGCCGAGGCCGCGGACGCGCGAGGTCGGCGTGCGGAAATCGTTCATGGTCAGGCCCCCCGCACCAGATAGACGACGATCCAGATCGCGACCGTCAGGCCGACCGACACGACCGGCATCAGCCTCGCCACCCTGGTGGCGAAGTGCTTCTCGAAGCCGCGGCCGGTATCCCACACCAGATGGCGGATGCCGCCGATCAGGTGGTGGACGAGCGCCCAAGTGTAGCCGAACAGGACCAGCAGGCCGATCCACGAGCCGTAGACCCAGGCGACGGCGTCGAACCATTGTTCCGAGGTCGCAGCCGCGACCAGCCAGGCGGCGACCAGCAGCGTGCCGAAATACAGCGCCGCGCCGGTGATGCGATGCACGATCGACATCAGCATCGTCGGGATCAGCTTGTAGATGAAAAGATGCGGCGAAAGCGGCCGCGCGCGGGGCCGGGCATGGGTGGCTGCGGATTTGCTCATGGCTCCCCCAATCTCGCGGCCGTGCCCCGGAGCCTGATGGATATGGCGGGATGGTCCTGGCGGCGGCCTAAGGCTGCCGCTTTCTAATGCGGATTTTGCGCCGCGTCAAAGCAGGAAAACCACGCCGCGCCGCCTATTTAGCGGAATCCGTGACAGCGGGCGGGGCAGGGTTTCGCCTTCAATCGTTTGAAGAGCGGACGCGTCTGCGAGGCGGGGGCGAATCAGCGCCGGCAGGTCATGGGCTCGCGGCCGGCCTTCATCCAGAGCGCCTCGCCGCCCTCGACGACGAGCGCGACGTTGCCCTCGCCGAAGCGATTGGCCTGGGTGGGGGGCGAGGCCGGCAGGTCGTAGCTCGCGCCTTCCGCCTCGACCAGCCGCACCGCGCTCTGCATGGCCTCGACGGTGATGCTGCCGTCGGCGCCGCAGTCATAGGTGGCGCTGGCGGGCTCGGAAGGGGGCACCGCGATCGCCTGGAGCGGCATAGCCCCCGGCTGGCTGTCGGCGACGCAGGCGGAAAGGGCGAGCGCAAGTCCGCCCGCGGCAAGCACATGGAGGGCCATGCGGCCCGCTCGTGGATTCGCATTCATGGCGCGAGACTTACCGCCAATCGCGGCGAAAGATCAACGGGACCGTGGCAGGCCGCTACTTGTCCTCGAAGCGGATGACGAAGGAGGTCCAGTCGGCCGGGGTGGCGATCTGCTCGTAGAGGCGGCGGCCGTCTTCCGGCTGGCGCGGCGCGTTGAGCACGAGGCGCGCCCAGCCGCGCTCCTCCGCTTGGTCGGCCAGGAGATCGACGAGCGCCTTGGCGATGCCCTTGCTGCGGTGGTCGTGGTGGACGTAGAGGTGGTCGACCTGGCCGCAGCGCAGGCCCGAGACTGGGTCCGGCAGGTCGGTGAAGACGGCGAAGCCGACCAGCGTGCCGTCGATCCGCGCGCCGATGATCTCGACGGCGCGGTCCTGCAGCAGCATCTCGGCATGGAACTCGTCCGGCCGGCGCGGCGCGCCGCGCTTGAGGGCCTGGGCGTAGGCGGCGAGCAGTGGGGCGAGCTCGCGGGCGTCCCGCAGGCGCAGCAGCGATATGTCGATCTGGTGATCGGAAGCCATGTTCTTCCTCTTCGTCTTTCCTGTCGTGGCGCCCCCCGCCGACGAACCCCGGCGTTAACCATAACGCACGAGCGCTCGGCGGCTGCACGCATACGCTCTTAACAAAGGTTAATAAGGCGTTAAAGTCGTGCGGCGAAGGGGCCTCGATTCCTCGCGACAGGAGTGAACGCCATGCGCATCTTCCCCGGCCTCGCGGCGCTCGCCGTCACCGCCATGTTCGCCGCCTCGCCCGCTGCGGCGGCGGAAGGCGGCAGGGACCGCGTTCACGCCGACAGCTTCGGCAATCTCGTGATCCACAGCCAAGCCGGCTACAAGCGCATCATCGTCGGCATGGGCCATGTCGCCGAGGCCTACAGGCTGACCGGCTCCTACTACGAGCCGGAGGTGGTGGAGCTCGACCGCGAGCGCCACATGCGCCGCTGCTCGCGCCCGCCCCATGTCTGGCACGGGCGCAGCCACATGTACGGCCTCGACCGGGGCGAGGTGCCGCAGGCGCCCGTCGTCTGCCGCTGAAGCATTTCGGAAAACGTGTGGGGCGGTTTCCGCCCGGAACCGCGCAAACAAGGGAAGGACGATCGTCCATCGCTTCCCTGAGGCCGTGAGACGACCCCGCCTGCCGCGCGCGAGGTGCCGCGCCTACGACGCCAGCGAGGCGGGCCCGCCGGCATGGTCGACTGCGCGGGCGCGGCTGACGCGGACGCAGTCGCGCCCGGCGCCCTTGGCCTGGTAGAGCGCGATGTCCGCGCGCGCCATCAGCGCGGCGGGCGCTTCCGCCGGCTCCAGCTCGGCCACGCCGAAGCTCGCGGTGAACACCTTCTCCGCAGGGAAGCCCTCCATGCCGCAGCCGGCGAAGGCGGCGCGCACCGTCTCGGCGAAAAGCCGGCCGGCCGCGAGGTTGCTGCCCGGCAGCAGCACCGCGAACTCCTCGCCGCCGATGCGGCCGAGCACGTGGTGCCCCGCCGCGCTCTCGCGCAGCGTGGCGGCGAAGCCGGCGATCACCTTGTCGCCCGCGGCGTGGCCGTAGGTGTCGTTGACCTTCTTGAAATGGTCGAGATCGCAGATCACGAGCGAGATCGGCAG
Organism: Pseudomonadota bacterium; assembly: GCA_023419995.1. Lineage (GTDB taxonomy): Bacteria > Pseudomonadota > Alphaproteobacteria > Rhizobiales > Rhizobiaceae > Aerobium. The sequence continues at coordinate 6,894 of JAEZXF010000287.1, forward strand.
GCCGTTGGCGGGCAGCCGGCTGACGATATCGCCCAGCCTCTCCTCGAAGCCGCGGCGGTTGAGCAGGCCGGACAGAAGGTCGGTCTCCGAGCGGGTGGTGATGTCCCGGACCATGTCCATGATCAGCATCGCCAGCAGGAGCAGCGCGGTCGCGACCACCAGCACGGTTCCCGTCGACTGCGAGACCATGGCGTAGGTGGTGGCGAGATAGTCCTGCGGGCGGGCGCCCGAGCCGCCGAGCATGATGACGAAGAGGGGCTTGGTCAGGTAGTGCAGCGCGCTCAGGCCGAGGAACACCATCAGCAGCGTGTCGATCGGGCGGCGGCCGACGGCGCGGGTGGCCGAGGCGCGCAGGACGATGACGAGGCCGACCGCCTGCATCAGGAAGAACGGCCCCTGATAGAGGAAGTTGCGCAGCAGCGAGCCGCGCGGCAGGTCCTGCAGCAGCGCGGCGGCAAGCAGCGAGGCGACGACGACGATGGTGAGGATCCGGCGTGGCGACTCGGTCTCGTAGCGGTGGGCCAGCCCGACATTGAGAAGCAGCAGCGCGCAGAGAAACGCCACGTGGCCGAGAAACACCCCCACCTTCACGTCGGTGAAGGCGGGCAGCAGGAACTCCAGCGTCGCGTAGACCATGCCCATGACATAGGCGGCGGCGAACCAGCGCGCCGAGACATAGCGGCCGTCATAGGCCGCGATCAGCACGAAGCTCGCGCAGAACAGACCCGCTATCGCCAGGTTGATGAGAAGAATGAAGCCTGCGCCGCTCATTGCCGAACCCTATCGCAGGCGCATATTGCCGCAGACGGCCGAAAATCCGGTTAACGTAGCGCCCTCCGCAGAAGAAACTCCTCGCGGCCGACAGTACGCCGGGCGTTGCGGGATCCAGCACCCCCGCTGAGGCGATGCGGAGCCGGCAGTTTGCTGCCAGTTTGCTGTGACGCGGGTAGGCGGTCCTCACGATGCCGGGCTGGGCATTACCGTTCCCGAGACTTCGCACGCCGAATGCCCGGTGTCATGCTTCCCGCCGGAGGAGGCGTCGGCAGACGTCGCGCGGCCGGTGTCCCTGTTTGCCCGGATGCTTGCCGGCCGCGAGATCGCGTATCCTCCCGCTGTTGCCTCGCGGGATCGTGCGCCCCGCGCCGTTCCCTGCCCGTTTGCGGAAGGCTCCGTCTCCCTGTCCCTTCTTGTGCCAGGCCCAAGAAGAACGCCGGCTTCGTGCTTTCGCGGCCTCTTTCGTGCGATCGATGCCCGTTGAGCAGGGCTTTTCCGGCCGTTGCTTTTCCTGTTGCATTCACAGGCGAGTTCGGCCATATAGGCGCGGCTCGCGGCGCTGTCGCGACGAGCGGGTGTAGCTCAGGGGTAGAGCACAACCTTGCCAAGGTTGGGGTCGAGGGTTCGAATCCCTTCGCCCGCTCCAGTTTCCTAAAGGAAATCAAGTAATTAAAGCGATCACCCTCGGGTGGTCGTTTTGTGTTTTGGAGCTGGTGACCACCCAGTGACCACCGGAGCGGGCACCAGCTCGGTAAACAGATGGCCTTTGAATTCCTCGACTTCAAGTTTTAGGCCATCAACCGTTCACCAGCGTCAGCCTAATGCTCCCCATTGCCGTCAGCTTGTTCTTCTCACTCGCCGTAGTCCTGGCTGTCGCTCTCAATAGGTCTGCGACCTTCGGGAATGGTTGAAGTATGTAGCCAACCTTGTCCGCCTCCTCCGCCAGAAAGGCGTAGATGTCACAGAAGCGATAGCGCAACTTGCCCTTTCGCCGCACAGGCAACGGACTCTTCTTCGCCAATCGCCATCTCCGCAACGTTGACAGGCTAATGTCCAAGATCAAAGCCGTATCGGTCGGGCTGTAGGTGTGAAGGCCGTGCTTGCGCCACGCCTCAGGATGAGAGTCCTGCCCTCTGTCCGCATACATATCGAGCAGAAGGAATCTTTTCTGATTGGACGACTTGGACTTGTGCATTGCGCGCTCCCAATTGGTGTGCGCGATCACAAACAGAACCTCGCGCACAGTTGCCTATGCGCCTGGATCGATCCTCCGTGATGTGGCCAAGCCTCGTGATTATGCCCAGGGTGATCAGTAAAATCAAATCGGAAATAATGCCGCCGATGTCATCTCTGACGATGGCAGGCTCGTCTAGCCAACAGCACGATTACAGCCTTCCAATCCGGTCATACAGAACGTAGTTTGCAGTCAGTGTCGTGAAGGCAGCGAGTTGGGGGACTATGGCGCGGTTAACTGAGCAAGAACAACAAGAAGTCATTCGGTTCATCGAAGCCGATAAGCCACTTCCTGAGAAATACCGCTTCCTCCTTTTCGAGGACAAGCGGGAGGTCGAACTTGTCTGGAATGGAAAGACCAGTGAGGTTAGCAACGTCGTCCTGCCCTTTCAAACCATCGAGCAGGTCGATGAACCGCGTGCGGAGAAGCCAGAAGATACCGCTGCGCAGCAGGATTTGTTTTCGACCGACAGTCGGGGGCGGCAGCTCAAGGGTTGGACCAACAAGCTCATCTGGGGCGACAACAAACTTATCCTGTCATCGCTGAAAAATGGGCCGCTGCGCGAGGAAATCGAGCGCCAGGGCGGCTTGAAGCTGATCTACATCGACCCGCCGTTTGACGTGGGTGCCGATTTTTCGATGGATATTGAGATTGGCGGCGACACGTTCATCAAGAAACCCAACATTCTCGAAGAAATTGCCTATCGAGACACCTGGGGAAAAGGAACAGATTCGTTCATAGCAATGATCTATGAGCGACTGATACTCATGCATGATTTGCTAGCCGAGGATGGAAGTATTTACGTTCATTGCGATTGGAGAGTCACTGCGCTGATACGCTTGGCATTGGATGAAGTTTTTGGGGGCGATCACCTTCGAAATGAGATAATATGGACCTTCACTGGGCCCGGCTCTCCCGGAATGAGCCAGTTCAATAGAAAACACAACACGATCCATTGGTATTCCAAGTCTAAGTCGAAGTGGATTTTCGAGGACCAAAAAATCCGCGTTGCGCATGACGAAAAGACATCGGGAAATTTTAAATCTGGATTGGAAGGTTCTGGCTTTCGAGCAGATACCTATAAGCTTCCCGAGGGAAAAATACCGGAGTCGTGGTGGGAAATGGCGATAGCTCAACGCTTTCCCGTTGATGGTATCAAACGCGTCGGCTACCCAACGGAAAAGCCGTGGGCCCTGATCGAGCGAATAATCGAAGCCAGCAGTCGCCCCGGCGATCTTGTTGCCGATTTCTTCTGCGGTGGTGGAATCGTTCCCGCTGTAGCCGAAAAGCTCGGGCGAAAGTGGATTGGTGCTGATCTCGGAAAATTTTCCATTCATACCACCCGGAAACGGATGATCGGCGTCCAGCGCGGATTGAAGGCCGAGGGCAAAGACTACCGCGCCTTTGAAATCCTCAATCTCGGCAAATACGAGCGCCAGCACTATGTCGGCGTGAACGCCAACTTGCGCGAGGAACAGCGCCAGAAGCAGCTTGAGGAAAAGGAAGCTGCGTTTCTGGACCTCATCTTGCGAGCCTATCGCGCCGAACGGACGGACGGCTTCGCCAGCTTCCACGGCAAGAGGGCAGGGCGGCTTGTCGCCGTGGGTCCGGTCAACATGCCGGTTTCACGGCTGTTCGTTGAGGAAGTCATTCTCGAATGCCGCAAGAAGCACATCACTAAGGTCGATATTCTTGGCTTCGAGTTCGAAATGGGCCTGTTCCCCAACGTGCTCGACGAGGCGCGTGGCAAGGGCATCGACATTGCCCCGAAATACATTCCCGCCGACGTGTTCGACAAGCGGGCTGTCGAGAAGAACCAGGTTGTCTTCCATGACGTGTCTTTCATCGAGGTAAAGCCGCACGTCAAAGGCGGCAGCGTTGCGGTCGAACTGACCGATTTTTCCGTGTTCTATTCGCAGGATTCCATCGCCAACGCCGAAGCCACCCTTAAGGACAAGGGCAGCAAGATCGTCGTCGAGAAGGGGCAGATCGTCAAAGTCAGCAAGGACAAGGACGGCATCGTTGCCCGCGAAACGCTGACCCAGAACTGGACCGACTGGATTGACTACTGGTCGGTAGACTTCGATTTTGAGAACAAGCGAGAGATCATCCGCACGCAGAATCTCGACACCGGAGAATGGGAGGAATCATGGACTGGAGACTACATTTTCGAGAACGAGTGGCAGTCCTTCCGCACCAAGAAGGATCGCAAGCTTGAACTGACCAGCGTCTTCCACGAATGCTCGGCGGGACGGCGCAAGATCGCCGTCAAGGTCGTGGACATCTTCGGCAACGATACCATGACGATTGCCGAAGTGACCGTGGGAACGAAATAATGGCGCTGCATCCCGATTTCCCGAATGACCCCCACGCCATCCTCGACCCGTCAATCCGGTGGTTCCCGGCGGATGAGGAGCTGCGCGGCACCAGCATGGACAAGCTCATGCCGCCGCTGGTGGCGACGCTACGCCAAAAGGTAAAGGAGTTTCGCGACGGCGGTTACGTCGGCGCATCCGACACAAGCCGGAGCCTGCTTAGCTGGTGGTTCAAGACGCCCCACCTGATACCGCAGACTGACGGCAACATGGCCGAGTTTCAGTATTTCTTCGCCCAGAGGGAATCCTTAGAGACGATTGTCTATCTCTACGACGTTGTGGGCGCGAACGATAAATTCGACCTCATGCGCTTCGACAGCAGCGGGGCCGTTTCCGCTAGCATGTTCGATGAAACTTGGCGGCGCTTCGTCGTGAAGATGGCGACCGGAGCGGGAAAGACGAAGGTGCTCAGCCTCGCTCTGGCATGGAGTTTCTACCACAAGCTCTATGAGCCGGATTCGACGCTCGCCCGCAATTTTCTGGTGATCGCGCCCAACATCATTGTCCTGGACCGCATCTATAAGGACTTTCAAGGGCTGCGGCTGTTTTTTGACGACCCGGTTATTCCCGACAATGGCTTTGACGGTCGCAACTGGCGGGACGATTTCCAGTTGACGCTGCATGTGCAGGATGAGGTGCGGATCACGCACCCAACCGGCAACATTTTTCTTACCAACATTCATCGGGTTTACGCAGGCGAGGACATTGCCGCATCACCCGACGACGACAACACGATGGATTATTTCCTGGGCAAGCGACCGACTGGCGCGACCACCGAT
>JAEZXF010000323.1 GCA_023419995.1 Pseudomonadota bacterium
ATGGCGCGGTCCCATGCGGCGCGGGCGTGCTCGACCAGCTCCTTCTGCCAGACATGGCTCTCTTCCAGCGGCACCGGGTTGACGGCCAGCTTCTCGTAGCCGGTGGTTTCGCCGTAAGCCGCGCGGCGATGGTTGCGCATGACGCGCAGCATGTGCCCGGCGTTGCGCTCGTAGTCGGGGAAGGCGCCGAGCTCGCCGGCCATCTCGGCCGAGGTGGCGTAGGCCATGCCGGTCATGATCGCGGTGAGCGCGCCGGCGCGCGCGCGGCCCTCGTCGGAATCGTAGGGGATGCCGGCGGTCATCAGCAGGCCGCCGATATTGGCGTAGCCGAGGCCGAGCGTGCGGTAGTCGTAGGAGAGCTTGGCGATCTCCTTCGACGGGAACTGCGCCATCATGACGGAGACTTCCAGCACGATGGTCCACAGGCGCACGGTGTGCTCGTAGGCCGCGACGTCGATCGTGCCGTCGCTGTTCCTGTAGGGCAGCAGGTTGATCGAGGCGAGGTTGCAGGCCGTGTCGTCGAGGAACATGTATTCCGAGCACGGGTTCGACGCGCGGATGGCGCCGGCCGAGACGCAGGTGTGCCAGTCGTTCATCGTCGTGTTGAAGTGCAGGCCCGGATCGGCCGAGGCCCACGCCGCGTAGCCGATCTTCTCCCACAGGTCGCGCGCCTTCAGCGTCTTGCCGACCTTGCCGTCGATGCGGCGGATCAGGTTCCAGTCGCCGTCGTTCTCGACCGCGCGCAGGAAGTCGTCCTTGAGCGAGACGGAGTTGTTCGAGTTCTGGCCGGAAACGGTCAGGTAGGCCTCGGAATCCCAGTCGGTGTCGTAGGTCTTGAACTCGATCGAGGTGTAGCCCTGCCGCGCGAACTGGATGACGCGCTTGATGTAGTTCTCCGGCACCGCGTTCTTCTTGGCTGCGCGGATCTCGCGCTTCAGCGCCGGGTTGACCGCCGGGTCGAAGCAGTCGTCGCCGTTGCCCTCGCAGTTGACGCAGGCCTTCATGATCGCGGAAAGGTGCTGCCGGACGATCTTGGAGCCGGTGACGAGGGCGGCGACCTTCTGCTCCTCGTTCACCTTCCAGTCGATATAGGCCTCGATGTCGGGGTGGTCGGCGTCGACCACGACCATCTTGGCCGCGCGCCGCGTGGTGCCGCCCGACTTGATGGCGCCCGCCGCGCGGTCGCCGATCTTGAGGAAGCTCATCAGGCCCGAAGACTTGCCGCCGCCCGACAGCCTCTCGCCCTCGCCGCGCAGGTGCGAGAAGTTGGAGCCGGTGCCCGAGCCGTACTTGAACAGGCGCGCCTCGCGCACCCACAGGTCCATGATGCCGCCCTCGTTGACGAGGTCGTCGGCGACCGACTGGATGAAGCAGGCATGCGGCTGCGGATGCTCGTAGGCAGAGCTGGAGCGCGTCAGCTTGCCGGTGAAGGGATCGACGTAGTAGTGGCCCTGCCCCGGACCGTCGATGCCGTAGGCCCAGTGAAGGCCGGTGTTGAACCACTGCGGGCTGTTCGGCGCGACGCGCTGCGTGGCCAGCATGTAGGCGAGCTCGTCGCGGAAGGCGAGCGCATCCTCCTCGCCGTTGAAGTAGCCGCCCTTCCAGCCCCAGTAGGCCCAGGTGCCGGCGAGACGGTCGAACACCTGCCGCGCGTCGGTCTCCGAGCCGTAGCGCTCGTCATCCGGCAGGTCGGCGAGCGCCGCCTCGTCGGGAACCGAGCGCCACAGGAACGAGGGAACGTCGTTCTCCTCGACCTTCTTCAGGCGGGCGGGCACGCCGGCCTTGCGGAAATACTTCTGCGCCAGGATGTCGGCGGCGACCTGGGAGAACTGCGCCGGCACGTCGATGTCGGCGGCGCGGAAGACGATCGAGCCGTCCGGGTTGCGAATCTCGCTGACCGCCTTGCGGAACTCGATCTCCGCGTAAGGCGGCTGACCCTCTTTCGTGAAACGACGTTCGATGCGCATCTCTTCTCAGTCCTTGTTCCTATATATAGTCCCGAACGGCCGCGGGCGCAGCATCCTCGTTCCGCCCGCCGGCCAGCCCGCCGCCAGATCCGCGACGGACGATCCCCGCTGCGTCGCCCTGCCACCGGACAGGATCCGGAAGCCGGCGGCATAAACACGAACACTCTCAAGCACCTGCCTGCCTGCTCGCCGGAAGCGATTTCCGGCAGCGCGTCACGGCGCCGGCTAATCACACTATCTAGCATAGATCCTGAGTTAAAACACTAAATATAGTGTTAACAGGAAATTTACGCTAGCCACCGGACCGCAGCTTCACCACCCTACGAGACACGGAATCCCGCCCCCGGCCACCGCGATGCGCGGCCGGACCCTGGTGAACGCAGACAAATCTGGAAAAAGGCCGGATTACCAAACTTCCCGGCCGCGCCCGCAACACAGGCGCATGGCCCATAAAGAGCGACTCGCCATGTGCCGTCAAGGACTCGTTTTGGTGACGATGCGGACCCCAATATCTTGTGTGAAGGAATGTGGATATCGGGGAGAAAAATCCGCCGCGCACCGCCTACGCGACGAGGCGCAGGAAGAAGAAGGAGACTGCCGCCAGCACCGCCGAGGCCGGCACGGTCGTCACCCAGGCGGTAGCGATGGTCATCACGTGGGCGCGGCGCACGAG
>JAEZXF010000360.1 GCA_023419995.1 Pseudomonadota bacterium
GCTCCTCTATACTCGGGCGCATGGCCGAGACGAAAGCCGCCGACGAACCCTTTTTCCGCGCGCTGCTGGTTCCCTACCGCTCGCTGGGGCGCACCGGCTTCCTGGTGCTGATGGGATTCTGCGCCTCGGTCTGGCTTTCCACCGGCGCGCTGTTCCTGTCGATCGGCGCGTGGCCGGTGTTCGGCTTCTTCGGCCTCGACGTGCTCCTGCTCTACCTCGCCTTCCACTACAACTACCGCGCCGCCCGCGCCCGCGAGGAGGTGTCGGTGTCGCGGATCGCGCTCGACATCGTCAAGGTCGCGCCGTCGGGCCGCCGGCAGGAGCACCGCTTCAACCCGTTCTGGACCCGGTTCCGCGTCGCCCGCCACGAGGAGATCGGCATCACCCGCATGGCGGTCGAGGGCGAGGGGCGCAGCGTCCCGCTCGGCGCGTTCCTCAACCCCGACGACCGCGAGAGCTTCGCCACGGCCTTCGGCCGCGCGCTGGCGACGGCGCGGGCGGGATAGGAAGCCGCCGCAGGAATCGGGTGGCGAAGACGGCGCGGCGCGGCGATAGTGGCGGCCAAGGAGCATTCGCCATGAACATGAACACCCCGACCGCCACCCTCGAGCGCGACATCACGCCCACCGGCGCGGACTACGAGACCGTGCGCCGCGTCATCGAGAAGATCAGCGTCGACTATCGCGACCAGCCCTCGCTGGAGGAGCTCGCGGCCGAGGTCGGCGAGACGCCGACCGGCCTGCAGAAGCTGTTCACGCGCTGGGCCGGGCTGTCGCCCAAGGGCTTCCTGCAGGCCGTCACCCTCGACCACGCCCGCCGCCTGCTCGGCCAGGGCCTGCCGCTGCTCGACGCGGCCTTCGAGGTCGGCATGGCGGGCCCCGGGCGCCTGCACGACCTGTGCGTGACCCACGAGGCGATGGCGCCGGGCGACTACAAGAGCCGCGGCGAGGGCCTCGCCATCCGCTACGGCTACCATTCCTCGCCGTTCGGCATCGCGCTGCTGATGGTCACCGACCGCGGCCTCGCCGGCCTCGCCTTCTGCGATCGCGGCGGCGAGCGCGACGCCTTCGACGACATGGCGAGCCGCTGGCCGAACGTCGCCTACCGCGAGGACGCGGCCGCGACCGCCCCCTATGCGCAGCGCATCTTCGACCCGGCCTGCTGGCGGCCGGACCAGCCGCTGCGGGTGGTGCTCATCGGCACCGACTTCCAGATCCGGGTGTGGGAGGCGCTGCTCCGCATCCCGATGAACCGGGCGCGGACCTATTCGTCGATCGCGGCCGAGATCGGCAAGCCAGCGGCCAGCCGCGCCGTCGGCGCCGCCATCGGCGCCAACCCGATCTCGTTCGTGGTGCCCTGCCACCGCGCGCTCGGCAAGACCGGCGCGCTGACCGGCTACCACTGGGGCCTGACGCGCAAGCGCGCCATGCTCGGCTGGGAGGCAGGCCAGGCCGAGGCGGCCTGACCCGCCCCGATCCCTTCGATATCTTCCGGCACATACAACAGCCGCGCCCTGCCGATCCGCCGTTTCGGCATATCATGTCGCACGGACGCGCCCTTGATGGCCTTCGGATATGTTTGTAGAAACATATCCGACCCATTCCCTGCCACATCCCGCGGCAGCGGCCTTCAAGGAGACCTCCCGATGCTCAATCGCAGACGCTTCACCACGCGCCTCGTCGCCATGGCCGCGGGCCTGGCGGCCATGCTCGCCGCGCCGCTGCCCGCCGCGCTGGCGCAGGACACCGTCACCGTGTTCGCCGCGGCGAGCCTCAAGAACGCGCTCGACGACATCAACGCCGCCTGGAAGGCCGAGACCGGCAAGGAGGCGACGATCTCCTACGCCGCCAGCTCCGCGCTGGCCAAGCAGATCGAGGAGGGCGCGCCGGCCGACGTGTTCGTCTCGGCCGACGTGCCGTGGATGACCTACCTGTCGGAGAAGGACCTGACGCAGAAGGATAGCGAGGTCCAGCTCCTCGGCAACCGCATCGTGCTCGTCGCCCCGGCCGCCTCGACGGCCACGCTGGAGATCGCGCCGGGCTTCGACCTCGCCGGCGCGCTCGGCGACGGGCACCTGGCCATGGCCAACGTCGATTCCGTGCCGGCCGGCAAGTACGGCAAGGAGGCGCTGGGCAATCTCGGCGCATGGGACGCCGTGGCGGGCAGGGTGGCGCAGGCCGAGAACGTGCGCGCCGCGCTGGCGCTGGTGGCGACCGGCGAGGCGCCCTTCGGCATCGTCTACCAGACCGACGCCGCCGCCGAGCCGGCGGTGAAGATCGTCGGCGTGTTCCCGCAGGACAGCCACGCGCCGATCATCTACCCCGCCGCGCTGACCGCCGAGGCCAAGGCGGCCGACGCGCCGGCCTTCCTCGACTATCTGAAGACGGACGCCGCCAGGGCACTTTTCGAGAAGCAGGGTTTCACCGTATTGGTGGGCCGGTAACCGGGATCGTCCCGGCGCTTTCACGGAAGCGCCGGGGCGGCCCGCCTTCTCGCCTTCGCGCAGTTCCGGACGGAAAGCCGCTTCGCATCTTCCCGGAACCGCTCCGGCCGGCCGGCATCCCGCCGACCGGCCCCAACAGAACGGTGCGTGCTGAATCATGGAATGGTGGCTGGACCTCACGCCCAGCGAGTGGGACGCGGTGCGGCTCTCCATCCGGGTGTCGATCTGGGCGACGGTGGCGAGCCTGCCGCTCGGCATCGTCGTCGCCTATGTGCTGGCGCGCAAGGAGTTCTGGGGCAAGGCCGCGCTCAACGGCCTCGTCCACCTGCCGCTGATCCTGCCGCCGGTGGTGACCGGCTACCTGCTGCTGCTGACCTTCGGCCGGCGCGGACCGGTCGGCGCCTTCCTCTACGAGCATTTCGGCATCGTCTTCTCGTTCCGCTGGACAGGTGCCGCCCTCGCCTGCGCGGTGATGGCCTTCCCGCTGATGGTGCGGGCGATCCGGCTTTCCATCGAGGCGGTGGACCGCAGGCTGGAGGCGGCGGCCGGCACGCTGGGCGCTAATCCGCTTTGGGTGTTCGCCACCGTCACCCTGCCGCTGATCCTGCCCGGCATCATCACCGGCATGATCCTCGCCTTCGCCAAGGCGATGGGCGAGTTCGGCGCCACCATCACCTTCGTCTCCAACATTCCCGGCGAGACGCAGACCCTGCCGTCGGCGATCTACACCTTCACCCAGGTGCCGGGCGGCAACGCGGGCGCGATGCGGCTGACCGCGATCTCCATCGCCATCGCCATGACGGCGCTCGTCGCCTCCGAGGCGCTGGCGCGCCGCGTGGCGCGGAGGCTCGACGTGAAATGACGGTCGAGGTCGACGTCGTCCACCAGCTCGGCAAGTTCCGGCTCGAGGCACGGTTCGAGAGCGACGGCCGGCTGATCGCGCTGTTCGGCCATTCGGGCTCGGGCAAGACCTCGCTCATCAACCTGATCGGCGGCCTCGCCCGCCCCGACGAGGGCCGCATCGTCGTCAACGGCCGCGTGCTGGTCGACGTCGAGGCCGGCATCTTCGTGCCGGCGCACAAGCGGCGCATCGGCTACGTGTTCCAGGACGCGCGGCTGTTCCCGCACATGACCGTGATGCAGAACCTGCGCTACGGCCGCTTCTTCACCCCGGCGGCCGAGCGCTACGCCGATTTCGATGCCGTGATCGGCCTGCTCGGCATCGGCCACCTGCTCGACCGGCGGCCGGGCCTGCTGTCGGGCGGCGAGAAGCAGCGCGTCGCCATCGGCCGGGCGCTGGTCGCCAGCCCGCGCCTGATCCTGATGGACGAGCCGCTCGCCTCGCTCGACGAGGCGCGCAAGGCCGAGATCCTGCCCTATATCGAGAAGCTGCGCGACGAGGCCAACATCCCCATCGTCTATGTCAGCCACTCCATCGCCGAGGTGGCGCGGCTGGCGACCGACGTGGTGGCGCTGGCCGGCGGCCGCGCGACGACGAGCGGGCTGGCCGGCAGCGTCCTGCCGCGGCTCGATCGCCTCGGCGGCGACCCGGACGAGGCGAGCGCGCTGATCGAGCTCACCATGGCGGAGCCGGACGACGGCTGGGGCCTCAGCCTGCTGCGCTCGGCGG
>JAEZXF010000394.1 GCA_023419995.1 Pseudomonadota bacterium
GCTCGGCCACGCGCGCCGGCGCGGCCTGCCTGTCCCCGCCGAACTTGAACTGCGCCAGGAGGTCGTTGAGCGAGGCGGCCTCGCGCGCCAGGCTGTGGCTGGCCGCCGTGGTCTCCTCCACCATCGCCGCGTTCTGCTGGGCGCTCTGGTCCATCTGGTTGACGGCGGAGTTGATCTCCTCCAGCCCGCCGGCCTGCTCGCGCGCCGCCTCGACGATGGCGACCACGTGGCGGTTGATCTCCTCCACCTCCTCGGCGATGGTCGTCAGCGCGGTGCCGGTCTCGCCGACCAGCGCCACGCCGGACTGCACCTGCCCCGAGGAGCTGGTGATCAGCGCCTTGATCTCCTTGGCGGCGGTCGCCGAGCGTTGCGCCAGTTCGCGCACCTCCTGCGCCACCACGGCGAAGCCCTTGCCCGCCTCGCCGGCCCGCGCCGCCTCGACGCCCGCGTTCAGCGCCAGGAGGTTGGTCTGGAAGGCGATGTCGTCGATCACCGTGATGATGTTGTTGATCTCGCGCGACGACGCCTCGATCTGGTCCATGGCGCCGATCGCCTGCTGGACGACGCGCGAGGAGCGCTCAGCCTGCTCGCGGGTCTTGGCCACCAGGTCGCCGGCCTCGGCGGCGCGGCGGCTGGAGTCGCGCACCGTCGCCGTGATCTGCTCGACGGCTGCCGCCGTCTCCTCGACCGAGGCAGCCTGCATCTCCGTGCGCTTGGCGAGGTCGTCGGCCGCGGCGCGGATCTGGTCGGAGCCCGCGTGGATCGCGCTGGCGTTGTCGCCGACCGAGCGCAGCGCCTCCTCGAGCCTGCCGACGGATTCGTTGAAGTCGACGCGCAGCTTGTCGAGCGCGCCGGCGAACGGCGTGTCGATGCGGTGGCCGACATTGCCGTCGGAGAGCTGGCCGAGCCCGGTGCCGAGCGCGTCCATCGCCTCCTGCAGCTCCTGCGCCTCCCTGGCCTTCTGCGCCTCGCGCTCGCGCCGCTCGCGGTCGCTGAGCGCGCGGCCCTCCTCCGCCTCGGCCGCGAGACGGCGGTTCTCCAGGCCGGCGTCGCGGAACACCTCGACCGCGCGCGCCATCTGGCCGATCTCGTCGCGCCGGTCGGCCGAGGGAATGACGACCTCGAGGTCGCCGCCGGCGAGGCGGGACATCGTGTCGGTCAGCGACTGGATGGGCCGCACGACGCGGAAGACGACGATCCAGAACGCGGCCGAGCCGACGAGCGCAACCAGGAGCAGCACCGCGACGCTGACGATCACGCCGTTGCGGCCCTGATTTTCAACCTGGAGGGTGTAGTTGGTCGCCGCCTGCCCGACCGCCGACGACAGCGTCAGCAGGCTGTCGATGCCGCGCGTCGCCGCGTCGACCCACTGCTCGCTCTTCAGCGGATAGGGCTGGCCGGTCGAGCCGGCGGCGTAGACGCCGCCGCGCACGCCCTCGAACGTGCCGAAGAACTCGGCCCGCGCCGTCGCCATCGCCGTCAGCACCAGCGGGTTGGCGAAATCGCGCGCCGCATAGGCCTCGATCAGGCTCCACGACTGCTCGAGCCTGCCGCGGTACTCGGCGAGCGCGGCCAGCGCCGCGCTGTCGATGTGGGCGCCGCGGCCGATCAGGCCGCCGATCATCGCGCGCTCGCGGCCGGCGAACTCGCTCATCACCCACATCGCCTGCTTCAGGTCGAGCAGGATCTGGGTGCGCGCCAGCGCCGTCGACGGCACGATCTGCGCGGCGACGCGCAGCTCCTGCGAGGAGACGATCAGCGCCGTCGCAGCCGGCACCCAGCGCTGGGCCACCGTGGCGTCGCGCGCGATTCCGAGCTCGGCGAGCTGCCGGTCGACCTCGTTGCGCACCGCGGCGAGCGAGTCGGCGTCCTTGCGCACCCGGCCGAGCAGCGCGTCCTTGCCGGAGAAGTCGGCGTCGGCGCGCACCTTGTCGAGCGCCGACCGCAGCGCGAGGTCGGCTTCCTCGCGCAGCCGGGCGATCTGGCCCGTCACCCGTGCGTCGGCCGGCATCGGGCTGGCGAGCGCCGCGTTGGTGACGCCGCGCTCGGCGGCGAGCGAGCCGGCGGCCGACAGGAAGATGTCGCCGACCTCGTTGTTGTTGCGCATGGTCTGCGCCGAGTTCATCGATGTCCACGCCGAGTAGAGGTTGGTGAAGGCGAGGGAGAAGAGGCCGACGATGAACAGCGACAGGATGACGAGAAGGCTGGTGCGGACGCTGAAGGAGAAGCGGCCATGCGCGGCGGCCTGGTTCCCTCCCGGAGCGCGCGGCTGGGCCGATAGCGTGGTGGTGGTCATGAGTTCTGTCCCCCCGGACAATGGATGAGTTGACGGTCCCCGGGGCGCGCGGACGTCGCCGCGCGCCGGGCAATGAGACGCAATGAAACGCGGATGGTCGTCGCGCGGGAGCGACGATCTCTTCGGCTACGCTAGCAGGGAGAAGTCCCGGGCATGCAGCAGCATGCGGCCATGATGGCAGGGAACGCTTGCCCACGGGCAAGCGAAAGCGGTATTACTAGCACACATCTTGGTACCCCCCTTGATGTGTCCGGTTTCGTACGAATTGGAGCCTATCGGTATTTTAGTAAAAAGTTGTTTAATGCTGCGGCACCCTGTCGCGGCCCCCTCCGGAGGCCGATCGCTGATAGAGTGAGGCCGGCTTGACCAGCGGCCCCGCCCGGCCGAAACTGGAACCTACACAGGAATCAGACATGAACTTCGAAGCCTTCTTTGCCACGAAGTTGGACGGCCTGCGCGAAGAAGGCCGCTACCGCGTGTTCGCCGAACTCGAGCGCCGCGCCGGCGCGTTCCCGCTTGCCGGCCGCCACGCGGACGGCCGGGTCGGCGACATCACGGTGTGGTGCTCGAACGACTATCTCGGCATGGGCCAGCACCCGAAGGTGATCGCTGCCATGCACGAGGCGCTCGACCGCTGGGGTGCGGGCGCCGGCGGCACGCGCAACATCTCTGGCACCAGCCACGCCCACGTCATGCTCGAGCGCGAGCTGGCCGACCTCCACGGCAAGGAGGCCGCCCTCCTCTTCACCTCGGGCTACGTCTCCAACTGGGCCTCGCTGTCGACGCTCGGCGCCCAGATTCCCGGCTGCGTCATCTTCTCGGACGCCGGCAACCACGCCTCGATGATCGAGGGCATCCGCCATTCCAAGGCCGAGCGGCGCATCTTCCGCCACAACGACGCCGCCGATCTCGACCGCCAGCTCTCCGAGTTCGGGCCGGACCGGCCGAAGATCGTCGCCTTCGAGAGCGTCTACTCGATGGACGGCGACATCGCGCCCATCGCCGACATCCTCGACGTCGCCGAGAAGCACGGCGCCATGACCTATCTCGACGAGGTCCACGCCGTCGGCATGTACGGCCCGCGCGGCGGCGGCATCGCCGAGCGCGAGGGGCTGATGGACCGCGTGACGCTGATCGAGGGCACGCTCGGCAAGGCGTTCGGCGCGGTCGGCGGCTACATCACCGGCTCGGCGGCGCTGGTCGACTTCATCCGCTCCTTCGCCTCCGGCTTCATCTTCACCACGGCGCTGCCGCCGCATGTCGCGGCCGGCGCGCTCGCCTCGGTGCGGCACCTGAAGCAGAGCGACGTCGAGCGCATCGCCCACCGCGACCGGGTGGCCAAGGTGCGCGCCCGGCTGAACGCGATCGGCATCCCGACCCTGCCCAACCCGAGCCATATCGTGCCGGTGATGGTGGGCGACGCCGCCAAGTGCAAGTGGATCTCCGACCTGCTGCTCGACGAGCACGGCGTCTACGTCCAGCCGATCAACTACCCCACCGTGCCGAAGAGGACGGAGCGGCTGCGCATCACCCCGACGCCGGCCCACACCGACGCCGACATCGACCGCCTCGCCGGCGCGCTGTCGTCGCTGTGGACCCGCTGCGCGCTGGCGCGCAAGGTGGCCTGACCCCGCGACCGGCCCCGCACCCGTCAGGATTCAGTCGTCCCACGCCGCATCGGGCAGGCCGAGCATCTCGCGCACGCGCCGCCGCTGCATCACCCGCTCGTGCTGCGACACGCCGATCAGCTCGGCGATGCGCCACACCGTGTTGTCCTCCAGCTCGTGCAGCTCGCCGTCGGCGTGGACGACCTCCCACAGCAGGCCGACGAAATCGGCCTTGGCGGCGTCGTCCAGCGTCCGCGCCAACGCCCCGGTGAGGAAGGAGAGGTCGGTCGCCTCGCGCTGGGCCGTCTCGCCCGCCTCGACCAGGTCGTCGAGCGCGTCGCCCGAAAGCCCGTAGGCCGCAGTGAGCGCCTGGCGCAGCCGCAGGCGCTCCTCCTCGCCGTGCAGGCCGTCGGATCCGATGACCGACAGCATCAGCGCCGCCGCTGCGACGTGCGGGTCGTCCTCGCGCGGCGTTCCCGGCTGCGGGCGCTCGGGCAGCCCGCCGAAGAACGACTTCAACCTGTCGAGCATGCCGTCGAGCATCGTGCCTCCCCCGCCCGCGATGTCGTCAGAACAGCCGGAACTTGCGCGCGCCGTCGTCGGCCGCGTCGTTCGCTTCCGGCGCGACGCCCGGATCGTCGGGCAGCCGGATCGGCGACGCCTCCGCCTCCTTCTGCGCGGGCGGCTCGGCGT
>JAEZXF010000469.1 GCA_023419995.1 Pseudomonadota bacterium
ACTTCATCCTCGTGACGGTGATCGATCCCAACATCGGCCGGTTCCACCAGCCGATGGAGGAACTGAGGGCGCTCGGCCTCACGGGGCAGGAGGCCCGGATCGCCTGCCGCGTGGCATCGGGCCAGAACCCGAAGGCCGTGGCCGAGGAGATGAACATCACGCTCGAAACCTGCCGCAGCTACCTGAAGACGGTGTTCGAGAAGCTGGGGGTCAACAGCCAGAGCCAGCTCTCGGCGCTGGTGTCCTGCCTGCGTTGACGAGCGCGGAATGGGGGACAGGTGCGGGCAACTCATCCCTGCCGCCGCTCAAGTCTGCTGGCATCCTCGCCGTTTCGGCGCTCTCGTCCGCGTGGCTACGATGCGGACAGTCGGAAAGGCCGGATCACGCTTCCGTCCCGTGCCTTTGGATCACTCTTCCAAGGCGGATAAAGAGATGGGTAGCGCCCCAGCGCGATTTATTCGAGATCCGAAGACAGGATGCTTTTGCTGTGGAGTGGTGCCCAGGGGTGGAATCGAACCACCGACACTACGATTTTCAGTCGCATGCTCTACCAACTGAGCTACCTGGGCTGACCCGAAGAAGGGCGGCAGGCCGTCTCCTTCTTGCGCGGCGGTGTTGGCGATCCGCCGAAAGCGCGTGGGTTATAGCATGTGTTCGCCGCCTGTCCAGCGGGCCGGCCGCCGATTTGTCGGCTTTTTCCGCCGGCCGCCGCGGGCGCGGCTATTGGCGGTCCGCCGGGCCGTCCCCGTCCTCCGCGCCGTCCTCGTCCTCGGTCGCCGGGATGGCGTAGGCGCCGGAAAGCCAGCGGTTCAGGTCGACGTCCTTGCAGCGCGGCGAGCAGAAGGGATAGTCGGCGCGCGACGACGGCTTGCCGCATTCCGGGCAGGGCCGCCTCGGCCGGAGCGGCGTCACCTTGACCTCGGGGTTCGGCTGGCCGGGCATCGTCGTCAGGCCCCCGCGCCTGCGGCCCAGGCGTGGTGGACCTTGAAGCCGTCCGAGGTCAGCAGACCCAGCGTCTCGTAGAGCGGCAGGCCGACGACGCCGGTATAGGAGCCGACCATCTTGACGACGAAGGTGCCGGCGAGGCCCTGGACGGCATAGCCGCCCGCCTTGCCGCGCCACTCGCCGGAGGCGAGGTAGGCGTCGAGCTCCTCGCGCGACAGGCGCTTGAAGCGCACCCGCGTCTCGGACAGGCGCTGGCGCACCTTGCCGGCGGGCGTGATCAGGCAGACGCCGGTGTAGACGCGGTGGGTGCGGCCCGACAGGAGCTTGAGGCAGTTCGAGGCCTCGTCCGTCGTCTCCGCCTTGGGCAGGATGCGGCGGCCGACCGCGACCACGGTGTCGGCGGCGAGGATGAAGCCGTCCGCCTCGGGCGCGCCGTCGCGGCGCAGCCCCTCGAGCGCCGTCTCCGCCTTGGCGCGCGACAGCCGCTTGGCCAGCGAACGCGGATGCTCGGCCCGGAGCGGCGTTTCGTCCATGTCGGCGGGGTAGAGTCGGGCGGGTTCTATGCCGGCCTGCTGCAGAAGCTCGATCCGTCTCGGCGAGCCCGAGGCAAGCACCAGCTTCTGGGAGACGCTCATCGCAGATCCGTCGGCAGGCGGCCGGGGCCGCTACTTGAAGCGATAGGTGATGCGACCCTTGGTCAGGTCGTAGGGGGTCATCTCGACGAGAACCTTGTCGCCGGTGAGCACGCGAATGCGGTTCTTGCGCATGCGTCCCGCCGTGTGCGCGATGATCTCGTGATCGTTCTCGAGCTTGACCCTGAACATCGCATTGGGCAGCAGTTCAGTGACGACGCCCGGAAACTCCAGTACTTCTTCCTTCGGCATCCGATACCTGTGGCTTGGATTGGCTTTTCCGGTCGGCGCGGCCGGAAATTGCGCGGAACCTATATGATTGCGTCCGCTTTGTGAACACGCTTATTCGCGGCTCGTTCACGCCCTCGTTCACCCCGGCGCGGGCCTGAAGCGCTCGGCGATGCGCGCCTCAGTCCGGTCGCGCACGTCGCGGTAGGCGTCCATGATGCGCTCGCGCGTCCCGGTGGCGATCGAGGGGTCTGCGGTCGGCCAGTATTCGACCTCGACCGCGAGCGAGCGCGTCAGCTCCAGCGCCGCGTGGTGCGCCTCCGGCGCCAGCGTGACGATCAGGTCGAAATAGATGTCCTCGAGGTCGTCGAGGCGCTGCGGCAGGCGCTCGCCGAGCGACAGGCCCTTCTCGGCCAGCACCGCGTCGACGAACGGGTCACGCTGGCCGGCGCGCACGCCGGCCGAGGCGAGGAAGGTGCCCGCCGGCAGCCTGGCGCGCGCCAGCGCCTCCGCCATGGGGGAGCGGATGGCGTTCATGCCGCACAGGAACAGGATCGAGCGAGGGAGCCCGGCACCCGCGGCCACTCTGGTCTAGCCTTTCCAGTGCAGCACGCAGACGAGCGTGAACAGCCGCCGCGCCGTGTCGAAGTCGACCTCGATCTTGCCCGTCAGCCGGTCCATCAGCGTCTGCGACCCCTCGTTGTGCAGGCCGCGCCGGCCCATGTCGATCGCCTCGATCTGCGACGGCGTCGACGAGCGGATCGCCTCGTAATAGCTTTCGCAGATCAGGAAGTAGTCCTTCACCACCCGCCGGAAGGGCGTCAGCGACAGGATGTGGGCGACGACCGGCTCGCCGTTCTCGCGCGACACCGCGAAGACGAGGCGCGCCTCGGCCAGCGACAGCTTCAGCCGGTAGGGGCCGGAGCCGGCATCGCCGACCGGGCGGAAGGAGTTCTCCTCGATCAGGTCGAAGATCGCCACCGCCCGCTCGTGCTCGACGTCGGGCGTCGAGCGGCCGATGGATTCGTCCAGTTCGACGTCGATGAGCCGGGCGCTGGCGTCGTGCTGGCCCATCCGCGTCAGCCTTCCGGGTTCAGCCTGATGGCGACGGACGCGGCGTGGCCGTCGAGGTTCTCCGCCCGCGCCAGCGCGATGGCCGCCGGCGCGAGCGCGCGAAGCTGGTCCGGCCCGAGCTTGAGGATCGAGGTGCGCTTGACGAAGTCCATCACCGACAGGCCCGACGAGAAGCGCGCCGAGCGCGCCGTCGGCAGCACGTGGTTGGAGCCGCCGACATAGTCGCCGATCACCTCGGGCGTGTGGCGGCCGAGGAACATCGCGCCGGCGTTGCGGATCTGCGGCAGGAAGCGCTCCGGGTCCTCGACGGCGAGCTCGACATGCTCGGCCGCGATGCGGTTGGCGAGCGGCACGGCCTCCTCGAGGTCGCGCACCAGGATGATCGCGCCGAAGTCGCGCCAGCTCGCCGCGGCGGTTGCGCCGCGCGGCAGGCCGGCGATCTGGCGGCCGACCTCGGCCTCGACCGCGTCGGCCAGCGCCGCGTCGTCGGTGATCAGGATCGACTGCGCGGCCGTGTCGTGCTCGGCCTGGGCGATCAGGTCGGCTGCGAGCCAGGCCGGGTCGTTGGCGCCGTCGGCGATGACCAGCACCTCGGAGGGGCCGGCGATCATGTCGATGCCGACCGTGCCGAAGACGCGGCGCTTGGCCGCCGCGACGAAGGCGTTGCCCGGCCCGACGATCTTGGCGACCGGGGCGATGGTCTCGGTGCCGTAGGCGAGCGCGGCGATCGCCTGCGCCCCGCCGACGCGGTAGATCTCCGAGACGCCGGCAAGGCGCGCGGCCGCCAGCACCAGCGGGTTCAGCACGCCGCCGGGCGACGGCACGGTGATGACGATGCGCCCGACGCCCGCGACGCGCGCCGGCACGGCGTTCATCAGCACCGAGCTCGGATAGCGCGCCGTGCCGCCGGGCACGTAGAGGCCGACGGCCTCGACCGCGCTCCAGCGCGAGCCGAGCTCGACGCCCAGCGCATCGGTGTAGCGGTCGTCCTTCGGCATCTGCCGGGCGTGGTGGCTGGCGATGCGCTCGTGCGCGAGCGTCAGCGCCGACAGCGTCGCGGGATCGACCGCGTCCATGGCGGCGTCGATCTCGGCCTCGGTGATGCGGATGCCGGGCGTCCCCGCGGCGAGGTCGAGGCGGTCGAAGCGCGCGGTGTAGTCGATGAGGGCGGCGTCGCCTTCGGCGCGGACGCGGGCGATGATGTCGCGCACCGTCGCGTCGACGTCCTCCGACACCTCGCGCTTGGTGGCGAGGAAGGCGGTGAAGCGGGCGTCGAAATCGGGCGTGGTGCTGTCGAGGCGCAGCGGCATGGCGGAACGGTCCTCAGTCCTTGTGTGCGGGGCGCGAGGCGGCTTCCCAGGCCGCGCCGAGATCGGCGAGCCGCGCCTCGATATAGTCCACCTCGAGGCGGATGGCCGCGCCCGCGGAAAAGACGAGGTCGATGATGCCGGCCGGCGCCTCGGCGGCGCGCTCGAACCGGATCGCCAGCAGCGACAGCACCTCCTCGGGCTTGTCGCGCGAGATGCCGGCGGTGCGGACGCCGCGCACGGCCTCGAAATGCAGCGCGCTGCGCCGGCGCTCGTTGTTGGGCCGGAAGAAGCCGGGCTTGTTCTCCCACACGAAGCGGTTGACGGCGGCGACGAAGCGCCGCTCGGGCGCGAGGAAGGACAGGTCGCCGACCTTCAGCACCGCGTCCTGCACGTGCGCGGACACGATCGCGAGATCCTGTTCATCGAGGGCGACGAGCTTGAGCTGTGACATGGCCGATGCGCTGTCCGGGAAGCCTGGGACGATTGTTCCGGTGTTAGGCCGTCTTCGTGTGCAGCGCAACCGAAAGAGAAGGGAAGCGCGCCAGCGGGCGAGGCGCAAGTTCGCCGCCGCGGCGGGCTCCCCGCAGGCGCTTCGCCGCTATCGCGCCGCCGTTCCCGTTGCGCCGGTCACGACGACAGGCGTTCGACGATCGCGCCGCAGCCGGACAGCTTCTCCTCCAGCCGCTCGAAGCCGCGGTCGAGATGGTAGATGCGGTTGACGATGGTCTCGCCCTCGGCCGCCAGCCCGGCGATGACCAGCGACACCGAGGCGCGCAGGTCCGTCGCCATCACCGGCGCGCCCTTGAGCCGATCGACGCCGTCGACGATCGCCGTCTGGCCGGCGAGCGAGATCCGCGCGCCGAGCCGCGCCAGCTCCTGCACGTGCATGAAGCGGTTCTCGAAGATCGTCTCGGTGATGTGCGAGCGCCCCTGCGCCCGCGTCATCAGGCCCATGAACTGCGCCTGGAGGTCCGTCGGGAAGCCGGGGAACGGCGCGGTGGTGATGTCGACCGGGCGGATCGCGCCGCCGTCGCGGCGCACGCGGATGCCGGTGTCGAGGCGCGTGACCTCGGCGCCGGCCTGCTCGATGGCGGCGAGCGCGGCCTCGAGCAGCTCGGCGCGCGCGCCTTCGAGGATGACGTCGCCGCCGGTCATCGCCACGGCCATCGCATAGGTGCCGGTCTCGATGCGGTCGGGGATCACCTGGTGCGTCGCGCCGGAGAGCGAGGCGACGCCGTCGATGACGATGGTCTCGGTGCCCGCGCCGTGGACCCTGGCGCCCATGGCGTTCAGACACTCGGCCAGGTTGACGACCTCCGGCTCGCGCGCCGCGTTCTCGAGCACGGTCTGTCCCCTGGCCAGCGTCGCCGCCATCATCAGCACGTGGGTGGCGCCGACCGAGACCTTCGGGAACACGTAGCGGTTGCCGATCAGCCCCTTCGGCGCGCGGGCGTTGACGTAGCCCTGCTCGATGTCGAGCTCGGCGCCGAGCTGGCGCAGCCCGTCGATGAACAGGTCGACCGGCCGCGTGCCGATGGCGCAGCCGCCCGGCAGCGACACCCGCGCCTCGCCCATGCGCGCCACCAGCGGGCCGATCACCCAGAACGAGGCGCGCATCTTCGAGACCAGCTCGTAGGGCGCGGTGGTGTCGACGATGTTGCGCGCGGTGAAGTTGACGGTGCGGGCGTAGGCCGAATCCTGCGTTTCCCGGCGGCCGTTGACGGAATAGTCGACGCCGTGGTTGCCGAGGATGCGGGTGAGCTGCTCGACGTCGGCCAGATGCGGCACGTTGTCGAGGCTGAGCGTCCCGTCGGTCAGGAGCGAGGCTATCATCAACGGCAATGCGGCATTCTTGGCGCCGGAAATCGGGATCGACCCGTTGAGCTGGTTTCCGCCGACGATCCTGATGCGATCCATGCGCTGTCCCTCTGCCGGCCCGCCGGCTTGCCTTCTGGTTCGAAGCCGGTTCGTCTAGCCCGGCCGGGAGCCGCGATCAACGGCCTTTCCCGGCGGCACGCCCCGCCCGTCTCTATGTCCTGCCGCCCCGGCCCGTGTCCGAAGGCGCCCGCCTTGACCCGCGCGGAAGCGGGATGCCGGTGCTCTCGCGGTCCCCGCCGCCGTTCCGCCGCCTTGCCGGACCACCCGCCTCATGCTGCGATCCGGCCGGCTGCGGCGAAGCATGCGCTTCGCGATTCTGCTGCCGGAGCCTTTCCAGTGCGGGATCGCCCCGGCCCGGTGCCGCAGCCGTCCCGCCATTTCACGCCCGCGCCGCGACCCCCTGCCTGCGCCGGGCCAATCCGGCCGTGCCTTCCGCGGGACGACGGCGCTCAGTCCTCGCCATCTCTTCCTTCCGAAGCGCCCAGCCCCTCGGGGCGAAGATCCGCCTCCCCGGCGCGGCGCGACCGCGCCTGCACCTTGCGGCGCTGCAGGTTGGCGCGCAGCCGTTCCGCCAGCCGCGCCTTGCGGGCGTCGTCCTGGCTGGCGGGCTGCCGGTCCGCCTGCTTGTGCGGCTTGTCCTCGTCGGTCGGTTGCATTCCGGGATCCGGAGCTTAGGTACGAATTGTGGTCATGTGGCGGCGAAAGCCATAGCAGATCGCCGGCCGCGCGCAAAACGCCGGAGGAATGCGCGAATGCGCCGATCCGCGCTTGCGCTCGTCCGATGCTTGTGGCAGAAGTCCGCCGCAATCGCGACCTGCTGCGGTAGCTCAGTGGTAGAGCACTCCCTTGGTAAGGGAGAGGTCGAGAGTTCAATCCTCTCTCGCAGCACCATTCTTTTCCCAGACCGCGCACTCCTCCGAAGCAGCTTTCCGGGCTCGTCTCTCGATCGAGGCGGCGCGCCTTGGCGGCGGTCGACCCGAGAAGCGCAGGCCTCAACGGGGAAACCTCCGGCTGACGAACCGCGATCCGGCGAGGCCGAAGCGCCAGGGCCGGTCGGCGGCGCGGGAGATGCCGATTCGCGGGCCGCTCACGATGGGTTGCGGTTCCGCGGGGAAACCGATCTCGAACGGCGGGGCGAGGAGCGACAGGCCGTTGGCGGCGAGATCGACGGCGAGGGCCTGCGCCAGCCTTCCCGGTCCCGCGCACAGCAGCGCGGGTACGTTGGTCGCCCGCCGCGCCGCCATCGCCTCGATCCCCCAGCGCGGCTCGAGCGCCCGCAGGAGCACCGCGTTGCCGGCCTCGCAGACGATGTTCAGGCACCAGTGCAGCCCGTAGGAGCGGTAGACGTAGGCCGTGCCCGGCGAGCCGAACATCGCCGCGTTCCGCGGGGTGGGGCCCCGGAAGCTGTGGGAGGCCGGGTCGTCAGCCGCATAGGCCTCGGTCTCGACGATCACGCCGCCGACGCCGCCGAGGCGAAGCTCCGCGCCGATGAGGGCGCGCGCCACCGCGACCGGGTCGGTCGCGAAGCGGGCCGCCGGAGGCGGCGGAGTGATGGTCATCGTGGCGGGCTCCCCGTGCGTCGACGCGCTGTCGGGGCGCACCTTACCCGCCCGGCGGCAGGAAGCCAGCCTCGTTGCCGAACGCCTCAGCCGGACGCCTCAGGTGGAGGCGCGCTGGCCGGCGTTGCGCTTGCGCGTTGCGGCCGCTTTCCGCGCCGAGGCGGAACGCTCCTCGGCGCTGCGCGAGGCCGAGGCGCGCCCGCCCTTCTCGCCGCCCTTGTGCGCGGCTGGGTTGCCGGTGTCCTTGCCGCGGCCCGAGCCGCCCGGCTTCTTGCCGCCGCCGTCGTCCTTGTTGACGGTCGCCCAGGCGCGCCGCTCGGCCTCCTTCTCCGGCACGCCGCGCTTCTCGTAGCCTTCGGCGATGTGGTCCGCCTTGCGTTCCTGCTTGTCGGTGTATTTCGATTTGTCTCCGCGTGGCATGGCATCCTCCATCATCGACGTGACCGATACAGAACCGGCGATGCCCGCCGTTGTTCCGGCCGACGGCCCCGCGCTTGCACCCCACCGCCCGGACCCCACGGAACGAACGGGGGCGCCCCTCGTTGCCGTGAAGCCGCGCGCCGTGTGTCCCGGCGGCGCCTTTCGCCGTGAACCCGGCCCGTCCCAGGCGCTGATGGAGGCTTCGATGACCGATCGCACACCCCTGCAGGATCCCCGCACGCTGCATCCCGCACCGCCGTTCCCCGACCAGCCGCAGCCCATGCCCGGCCTCGCCGGCCGGATGGACCCCGTGCCCGACCACGGCGAGGAAAGCTATCGCGGCTCGGGCCGGCTCGCCGGGCGGCGGGCGCTGGTGACCGGCGGCGATTCCGGTATCGGCCGGGCGGCGGCGATCGCCTTCGCGCGCGAGGGCGCCGACGTCGCCATCTCCTACCTGCCCGAGGAGGAAGAGGACGCCCGCGAGGTCGTCGCCCTGATCGCGGCCGAGGGGCGCAGGGCGGTGGCGCTGCCCGGCGACATCATGGAGGAGGCGTGGTGCCGCGCGCTGGTGGAGAAGGCCGTCGCCGGCCTCGGCGGCCTCGACATCCTCGTCGTCAATGCGGGGCGCCAGCAGTACCGGGAAAGGATCGAGGATCTGTCGACGGAGGATTTCGACCGGACGATGAAGACCAACCTCTATGCGCTGCACTGGATCGCCCGGGCCGCCGTCCCGCACCTGCCCGCCGGCGCCGCGGTCATCACCACGGCCTCGATCCAGGCCTACCAGCCGTCTCCCCTCCTGCTCGACTATGCGACCACCAAGGCCGGGATCGTCGCCTACACCAAGGCGCTGGCCAAGCAGCTCATCGAGAGGGGCGTGCGCGCCAACGTCGTGGCCCCCGGCCCGGTCTGGACGGTCCTCCAGCCGAGCGGCGGCCAGCCGGACGAGAAGGTCCGGAACTTCGGCAGGGACAGCGATTTCGGCCGGCCCGGCCAGCCCGTCGAGCTGGCGCCCGTCTTCGTGCTGCTCGCCTCCGACGAGGCGAGCTTCATCAACGGCGAGGTCTACGGCGTCACGGGCGGAAAGGGCATCGCCTAGGAAAGCGTGCTTCACGCCTGTGGCGGTGTCGTAGGGCGCGTTGGCCCTAGGACGATCCCGTCCCGGATGCGGTGGGCAGCCGGCGGAGCAGGAAGATCCGCCGCGGCCGTGGCAGGAAGGCTCGCCCCGGTTGCCTGCTCGAGGGCCCGATCTGTCGGGCCGGCTGGACCGGCCGTGTCAGTCGCCGCGATAGCCGAGCAGCTCCGAGATTTCCCGGCTGATGCGCAGGAGCAGCGGGCTGTGGCGGATGCAGGTCACCCTGTCGAGGCGGTCGGCCGGGCCGGCGACGCCGATGCCGGCGACGATGCGGCCGCTGGCGTCGCGCACCGGCACCGCGATCGAGTTGGCGTTCTCGACCCACTCTCCCTCGCAGGTGGCGTAGCCCTGCCGGCGGATCTGCGCCAGCTCGGCCTCGAAGGCGGCCGGGTCCATGATGCTACGCGGCGTGTGCGGGCGCAGCGTGCTCTTGGCCAGCGCCACTGTCGCCTCGTCCGCCCAGGCGAGCTGGATGCGGCCGCTCGCGACATACTGCGCCGCGGCGCGCTCGCCCACGGCGGTATAGGCGCGCACCGTCTGCGGGCTCTCGATCAGGCCGAGGAACAGCACTTCCGCGCCTTCCAGCACCGACAGGAGGATCGTCTCCTGCGTGGCCTCGGCGATCTGCGTCATGTAGGGCGCGCAGATGCGGCGGATGTCGAGCTTGGAGAAGAAGTGCGATCCCAGCTCCCACAGCTTGCTGGTCAGTTCGTAGCGGCCGCGCTCTTCCGAGGGCCGCAGGTAGCCGAGCGTGACCAGCCCGCGCAGGATGCGGTGCGTGTTGCTCTTGGTCAGGCCGAGCCGCTCGGCGAGCTCGGTGACGCCGCACGGCTCACTGGAGCGGGCGACCGTCTCCAGCACCGTCAGGCTCTTGTAGAGGGTCTGGTCGACCTCCATGACTGGCTTCACGCGCATGTCCTCCCCCAGCACTGCGACGACCGGTCGATAGTGGCGCGGCACGTTGTTGACAAGTGAGCCGCCTCATCCTATCGTTCCAGTATATAGGATTACGTTCTATATATTGGAACAAACGACGTCAAGCTGGAAATGCCCGCCGGGAGGAGATCGCGGGCTTCCGTCGCCCGGCGCATGCATGCCGGGCCGCCCATTGCCGGCGTTCCGGCGAACCAAGGTTCAATCAGCCTCGAACTCATCAGGGAGGACATCATGAAAGGCATCTTCACCCGTCGCGCCGCACTGGCGCTCGCCGCCGCGGCCGGCATCGCCGCTTCGGCCATCGGCTCCGCGCACGCCCAGCAGCGCACCGAGAAGCTGGTGCTCAGGCTCGGCGCGCTCGGCAGCGGCACCGAGCACGACATCCAGAGCTATCCGATCAAGTCGTTCTTCGCCGAGGTCGAGGAGAAGACCGGCGGCATGATCACGTTCCAGTATTTCCCGTCCGGCCAGCTCGGCGGCGAGCCGGAGATGATGGACCAGGTGCTCGCCGGCTCGCTCGACATCGGCGTCCTCTCCGCCAATGTGCTGGCGACCGTCTGGCCGCAGCTCTACGCCTACAACCTGCCCTTCGCCTTCTCGAACCTCGACGAGTTCTGGAAGATCGCCGGCGGCGACGCGCCGTTCGCGGCGGCGCTGCGCGACGCGGTCAACGAGGGCGGCGACGCGCGCCTCGTGGCGACCTTCTCGTCCGACTTCCGCGGCCTGCAGAACACCAAGCGCGCCGTCCGCACCACCGGCGACCTCCAGGGCCTGACCCTGCGCGTCATGGCCGGCGAGATCTTCTCCGACATGTTCCGCGCCATGGGCGCGACCACGGCGGCCGTGCCCTTCGCCGAGCTCTACACCGGCCTCCAGCAGGGCGTCATCGACGGCGAGGACATCGGCATGTCGATGTTCTACGACGTCAAGCTCTACGAGGTGGAGAAGCACCTGACGCAGCTCAACATGACGCCCACCGTCAACGTGCTGCTGATGTCCTCGCGCGCCTGGGACAAGCTCTCCGAGGAGGAGCGGCAGATCGTCGAGACCGCGGCCTTCAACGCCGAGAAGGCCAGCAAGGCGGCCGTGTCGTCGTTCATCGACAAGTACCCCGGGGTCCTCGAGGGCGTCGGCGTCAACGTCGTCCGCAACACCGACCTGACCGAGGCCGAGAAGGCGACCTTCATCGAGGCGACCCGTCCGGTGTGGGAGAAGTACCGCCCGATCATCGGCGAGGCCATCTACAGCGCCTACGAGCAGAGCCGGGGCCAGTAAGCCCCGAACGCTTCCCGGCCCGCCGGACAGGTTCCGGCGGGCCGGCATCCTCCCAGGATAGTCCGGGCGAACGCCCCGGCCCAGCATTCCATCCGCATCCGTGATCCTTCGGCAGGCGCGCCCTGCCGGGGGAGGTCGGCTGCCGTGCCTACAAGGAAGATCCATGACCGCCACCACGCATTCCCGCGCCCTTGCCGACCTCCTGGCGGGCCTCCGCTTCGAGGACATCCCGGCCGCCGCCATCGAGGAGGCGAAGCTCATCACGCTCCACACCATCGCCGCCTCGATCGCCGCGTGGCCCGTCGACCAGACGCGCAAGACCATCGACATGGTCCAGCGCCGCGGCGGCGCGGCGGAAGCCACGGTCTGGGGCAGCGACGGCCGAAAGGTCCCGGTGCAGGAGGCCGCCTTCGCCAACGGCACCATGGCCGACATCATGGACTGGGAGGATTGCAGCTGGACCGGCCACCCCTCGGCCGGCGCGATCCCCGTGGCGATGGCGCTCGGCGAGGCGCGCTGCCAGTCCGGCAAGGACTACCTCACCGCCGTCGTCGCCGCCTACGAGGGCTACCAGCGCATCGCCATGGCGGCGCAGCCGTCGCCGGTGCACCTCAGGGCGGGCAAGGGCTGGGGCCTCGTCAGCTGGCAGGTCTTCGCCGCGTCGCTCGCTGCCGGCAAGATTATGGGCTTCACCGCCGACCAGTTCGACCAGCTCATGGGCGCGTCGCTCTACAACGCCATCGTCCCGACCAACAAGCACTCGGAAGGCGCGGCCAAGTCCGACATCTACCACTACGCCCACGGCTTCTGCGCCCGCAACGGCGTCGTCGCGGCCGAGCTGACCGCCGAGGGCTTCGACGCCTGCCGCGGCGCGCTCGACGGCCAGGACGGCTTCTGGAACATGGTATCCGATCAGGTGGACTGGGACTGGCACACGCGCGACTTCGGCACGAGGTGGCTGATCTGCGAGACCTACCTCAAGCACTGGCCGACCAACATGTGGGTGCAGACGCCGCTCGAGCTCCTCGACCGGATGGTGAGGGAGAACGGCTTCGGCAAGGCAGACATCGCCAGGATCCGCGTCAGCCCGCACGTCCCGTTCATCGCCGAGGACTATGCCGGGACCGCGCGCGGCTCGCTCGACGCCCAGTTCAGCATCCCCTACTGCCTGACGGCGTACCTGATGGACCCGCACCCCGGCGCCCACTGGTTCACCGACGAGATGCGCAACGATGCCGAGCTGATCGCCTTCACCGGCAAGTTCGAGCATTTCGGCGAGACGCGGACGCCGCAGGACAACTTCAACGAGTTCAAGCAGGGCGAATTCCCGCTGGTGCGCCTGGAGATCACGCTGAACGACGGCCGCGAACTCGTCGGCGAAATGCGCTATCCGAAGGGGCACCCGAAGAACAACTTCACCTGGGAGGAGGAGGCCGCCCACTTCCGTCTCTGCTGCTCGCCCTACATGAGCGCCGACCGCATCGAGAAGATCATCGAGGGCGTGCGAACCCTCGAGCGCGCCGCCGACGTGGCGGCGATCGCGGAGGCGTGCGTCGTCGATCGCTAGATCCGGCGCCGCTCCACTCAGCCTGACCGGGCGCCGGCGGGGAAGCGCGATGCCGCATCGCACCCCGCCGGCGCATGAATGAACGACCGCCTGCCAGGTGTCGCTCCACGCGCGCGAAACCGGCGGGTTTCCTCAACGCCAGGGGTCATCGCGATGACAGAACCATCCAGTGGATCGCCGTTGAAACGGGTCTTCGACGGCATCGAATCCTTCGAGCGCAACTTCATAACGGTGTTCACGCTCGGCGTCGGCGCCATCATTCTCTACGAGATCGTCGTCCGTAACCTCGGCCTGCAGGGGCTGAAGTGGATCGACGAGCTTGGCCGGGTGATGCTCATCACCACGACGCTGATCGGCAGCAGCGTGGCAGTGAAGCACAAGGGCCACATGATCATGGACGTGCTCTACAGCGTCATAGGCGACAGGTCGGCGATGGTGCTGAGAAGCCTGACCTACTTCATCTCCGCGGCGTTCTACCTCTACCTCGCCTTCTACTCGATCGAGTGGACGATGCGCCTGATGCGGCTCGGCCGCACCATGCAGACGATCAACATGCCCGCCTACCTCACCTGGATACTCATCAGCTTCGGCATCGCGACGATGGGGCTCCGCTACCTCGTCGCCGCAGTCAAGGAACTCATCGATCCGCAAGGGCCGGGGGAGCTGAAGGAATGAGCTTCTCCGTTTCGGTCCGGTCTCTGGTCCTGCGCCGCCCGCCGGCGGCCGTGGTGAAGGAAAGGTCACTGGCATGACCCTCGTTGTTGTTGTCTTCTTCGCGCTGCTGACGATCGGCGTCCCGATCGCCCATGTGGTGCTGATTTCCGCCGCCGTCGGCATCTGGATCGCCGGCAATGACGGCCTGATCCTGGTGCAGCAGACCGTCTACGGCCTCGACAGCTACATCCTGCTGGCGATCCCGTTCTTCGTGGTCTCCGGCACCATCGCCGCCCAGGGCGTGACCGCCCAGCGCATCATCAACGTCATCAACGCCTTCTTCGGCAGCATCCGCGGCGGCCTCGGCATCGCCACCGTCTTCGCCTGCGCGGTGTTCGCCAGCGTGTCCGGCTCGGCCATCGCCTGCGTCATCGCCATCGGCGCGCTGATGTATCCCAAGCTGATCGAGCACGGCTACCCCAAGCCGCTGGCGCTCGGCATCATCGCCAGCGCCGGCACGCTCGGCGCGATGATCCCGCCCAGCATCCCCATGCTCCAGGTGGCGGTGGCGCTGCGCACGTCGGTCGGGGCGCAGTTCATCGCCGGTTTCTTCCCCGGCGTGCTCATCGCGGCGTCGATGGCGCTCTATGTCTATCTGACGGCGCGCCGGCACAACATCACCGCGCTGCCGCGCAGCAGCTGGGCGCATCGGCTCAAGGTCATCAAGGAGAGCGGCTGGGCGATGAGCTACCCGGTCGTCATCCTCGGCGGCATCTATTCCGGCATCATGACCCCGACCGAGACGGCGGTCGTCTCGGTGTTCTACATCATCCTGATCGAGGTGTTCCTCTAC
>JAEZXF010000476.1 GCA_023419995.1 Pseudomonadota bacterium
GATATATCGTCTCACCTTCACGGTGTGCTCCCTTGTTGGGCGGACCCGGCGATGCGGCCCGCCATGTGTCCCTCGCATCCGGTCGGTGGCCCCCGACCATTTCCGGCACGTGCCTGCGGCCCATCTCCGCAGCCGGTCGCGCCGGCATGACAAAACGTCCGGGAAGGTTGGCGACGGCGACAACGCCGCTCCTTGCGAGCGACGGATCCCCCGGCCGCGCCACGCCCCAAGAACCACCCCGGACCACGATGCGGCAGGAATGGTAACAGAAGATAAAATGCGACGGATTCCTGCTTAAAACGTGGCGGCGGCCATGACCAGTGCGCGAATGGCCGCGATCTTCCGTCTTCCGCCGCGGGCTGCATGGCGTGCCGCTGGTGTGAAGGAACGACATTCCATGGGATACGTTCATATTGGCAAACCGTTCCTTTGAATGGCAGTATTTTTGCGCCAAACCGGAACCGGATTTCGATGGCGTTTCGGCCGCACCCATGAAGGCGCGGGCGGGGCGCTATCCGTGCAGATGGATTTCTTGTCATGAGCCATGAGTTCTCGTCCGGAGCCGCCTTTCCGCGCCTCGGCCGCCCGTATCGTTCCGTGCTCGAGCTCATCGGGCAGACGCCGGTAGTCGAGCTGACCAAGTTCGACACCGGACCGTGCCGCCTGTTCGTCAAGCTGGAGAGCCAGAATCCCGGCGGCTCGATCAAGGACCGCATCGCGCTGTCGATGATCGCCGACGCCGAGGCGAGGGGCCTGCTGGCGCCGGGCGGCACCATCATCGAGGCGACGGCCGGCAACACCGGCCTCGGGCTGGCGCAGGTCGGCATCCCGAAGGGCTACCGCATCGTCCTCGTCGTGCCCGACAAGATGTCGCGCGAGAAGGTGCAGCACCTGCGTGCGCTCGGCGCCGAGGTGCAGCTGACGCGCTCCGATGTCGGCAAGGGCCACCCGGAATACTATCAGGACATGGCCGAGCGGATCGCGGCGGAGACGCCTGGCTCGTTCTACGTCAACCAGTTCGCCAACCCGGCCAACCCGCTGGCGCACGAGACCACGACCGGCCCCGAGATCTGGCAGCAGCTCGACGGCGACGTCGACGCCGTGGTGGTTGGCGTCGGCTCCGGCGGCACGCTGACCGGCCTCGGCCGCTTCTTCGCTAGGGTGTCGCCGCGGACGGAGATGGTGCTGGCCGATCCCGCCGGCTCGGTGCTGGCGCCCTACATCAAGACCGGCGAGATGCCCGAGGCGGGAAGCTGGACGGTCGAGGGTATCGGCGAGGATTTCATCCCGCCGAACGCCGACCTCTCGCTGGTGAGGAAGGCCTATTCGGTCACCGACCGCCAGAGCATGACCGCCGCGCGCGAGCTGCTGTCGCGCGAGGGCATCCTCGCGGGCTCCTCGTCCGGCACGCTGCTGGCCGCGGCGCTGCGCTACTGCCGTGAGCAGAAGACGCCGAAGCGCGTCGTCACGCTCGTCTGCGATTCCGGCAACAAGTACCTGTCGAAGGTGTTCGACGACTTCTGGCTGGCCGAGCAGGGGCTGGCCGAGCGCGAGCAGCACGGCGACCTGCGCGACCTCGTGGCGCGCTCGCACCGCGAGGGCGGCACGGTCTGGGTCGGGCCGGAGGACAGCCTGCTCAACGCCTATGGCCGCATGCGCCGGGCGGACGTCTCCCAGCTTCCCGTGCTGGAGAACGGCCGGCTCGTCGGCATCATCGACGAGAGCGACATCCTCGCCCGCGTCGACGGCCCCTATGACGGCCGCTGGGACCGCTTCAACGCGCCGGTGCGCGCGGCCATGACCACGGAGCTGCACACGCTCCAGGCCAGCCAGACGCTCGACGCGCTGCTGCCCGTCTTCGACCGCAACGAGGTCGCCATCGTCTTCGACGGCGACGAGTTCGTCGGTCTCATCACCCGCATCGACCTGATCAACCATCTGAGGCGTTCGACCAAATGACCGCGACCGGAAAGAACCGTCTGGCCTTCTCCACCCGCACCATCCACGGGGGGCAGAGCCACGACCCGACGACGGGCGCGGTCATGGTGCCGATCTACGCCACCTCGACCTTCGCCCAGCAGAGCCCGGGCGTGCACAAGGGCTTCGAGTACGCGCGCAGCCAGAACCCGACGCGCTTCGCCTTCGAGCGGGCTGTCGCCGACCTCGAAAGCGGCGCCGAGGCCTTCGCCTTCGCCTCTGGCCTCGCGGCGATCGCCACCATCCTCGACCTGTTCGACGCCGGCAGCCACATCGTCGCCAGCGACGACATCTATGGCGGTACCTTCCGGCTGATCGACAAGGTGCGCAGCCGCTCGGCCGGGCTGAAGGCGGATTTCGCCGATTTCACCGACCTCGCGGCCGTCGAGGCGGCGATTCGTCCCGAAACGAAGCTGCTGTGGATCGAGACGCCGACCAACCCGCTGCTCAAGATCGTCGACCTCGAGGCGATCGCGGCGCTGGCGAAGCGCAAGGGGCTGGTCACCGTCGCCGACAACACCTTCTGCAGCCCCTACATCCAGCGGCCGCTCGAGCTCGGAATCGACGTCGTCGTCCACTCGACCACCAAGTACCTCAACGGCCATTCGGACATGATCGGCGGCGTCGCGGTGGTGCGTGAGGAGGGCGAGCTCCTCGACCGGCTGAAGTTCCTGCAGAACGCGGTCGGCGCGATCTCGGGGCCGTTCGACAGTTTTCTCGCGCTGCGCGGGCTGAAGACGCTGGCCTTGAGGATGGAGCGGCACTCGCAGAACGGGCTGAAGATCGCCCGCTGGCTCGAGGCGCGCCCGGACGTGCGGCGCGTGATCTATCCGGGGCTGGAAAGCCATCCGCAGCACGCGATCGCGGCGCGGCAGATGCACGCCTTCGGTGGCATGCTCTCGGTCGATCTCGACCGCGACCTTGCCGGCACCAAGCGGTTCCTGGAGCGCACGCGACTGTTCACGCTGGCGGAAAGCCTCGGCGGCGTCGAAAGCCTGATCGAGCACCCGGCGCTGATGACGCACGGCTCGATCCCGCCGGAGCAGCGCGCGGCGATCGGTATCTCCGACTCGCTGGTCCGGCTCTCGGCCGGCATCGAGGACGGCGACGACCTGATCGCCGACCTGGAGCAGGCGCTGAAGGCCTGAGCGGACGCCGCGAAGGGGCCGCCGTCAGCCGATGACGGCGGCGATGATGGTGTCCTGCACCTGCGAGGCCAGGTACGGGTGCATCGGCAGGCTGAGGACGCGGCCGGCGAGATCCTCGGTGACGGGAAGGCCGGCCGGATCGGTCGGGAAGGCGCTGTAGGCGTCCTGCACGTGCAGCGGGATCGGATAGTAGATCGCCGTCGGCACGCCGGCGTCGCGGCAGCGCGCCTGAAGCGCCTCGCGCTCGGCCGTCGACTTCACCTTGATCGTGTACTGCGCCCAGATGCTGGTCAGGCCCTCCGGGATGCAGGGCGGCTCGTAGTGGCCGGCCAGCGCCGCCGTGTAGCGCTTCGCTACGTCCTGCCGCGCCTCGATCTCGTCGGCGTAGATCGCCAGCTTCTCGAGCAGGATCGCGGCCTGAAGGGTGTCCATGCGGCTGTTGATGCCGATGCGGGCATAGGCGTAGCGATCCGCGCCCATGCCGTGCTGGCGCAGCGAGTTCATCAGCGCGGCGAGGTCGTCGTCGTCTGTGAACACGGCGCCGCCGTCGCCGTAGCAGCCGAGCGGCTTTGCCGGGAAGAACGACGTGGTCGAGATGTCGCACAGCGAGCCGGCGACGCGACCGTGATAGACCCCGCCCCAGCCCTGGGCGCTGTCGCCGATCACCTTCATGCCGTTGTCGCGGGCGATGGGGTTGAGCATGTCGTAGTCGGCCGGTAGGCCGAACAGGTCGACGGGGATGACGCAGGCGGGGTTGAGGCCGAGCGTGCGGGCATGGGCGATGGCGCGCTTGAGGCTCTCGGGATCCATGTTGAAGGTGTCGGGCAGGACGTCGACGAAGACGGGCGTCGCGCCGACCAGGGGCACGACCTCGGCGGTGGCGGCGAAGGTGAAGGAGGGGACGAAGACGGCGTCGCCGGCCTTGATGCCGAGCGCCATCAGGGCGAGCTGGAGGGCGTCGGTGCCGTTGGCGCAGGCGAGCGCATGCTTCACGCCGCAGAACGCGGCGAGCTGCTTCTCCAGCTCGGCTACCTCCTTGCCCATCACGTACTGGCCGCTGTCGAGCACCCTGGCGATGGCCTGGTCGAGGAGGGGGCGCAGGCGGGCCTGCTGGGCGGCGAGGTCGATGAAGGGCAGGCTCACGAATGCGTCTCCAATGGCTGACGAGGAGCGATCTGGGCAGGGTCCGGAATGCGGGATGCCGAGGGCGTCGATACGTCAAGTCGGGTGAGGTGGCAACCGCGACCTTCCGGCGCTGGCAGGCGCCGTATGCCTTCTCGATTCAGGTTGATTCAGGGCAAGGATTGCGGTCCGCGCGCGGGTTAGACATGTTGAACGCCGGAATTCCCGGCAGAAAGGCAGGATGCCATGGCTTTCAGGACCATTCTCACCGTCGCGGGGCTCGGCCACGGCGATCACGATATCGATATCGCCGCATCACTTTGTGAAGAGGCCTCGGCCCATCTTTCGGTCTTCGTGGTGGCGATCGCCGCGCCGCCGCCGGTCGGCGCGTATGCCGCCATGATCTCCGACGCCTGGGTGCAGGAACGCCAGGTCGACGTGGAACGGCTGGAGGAACGCCTCGCCGCGGTCACGGCGCGCCTGTCGACCCGCGACGTCTCGGCCGACATCGCCGGCGACTATGCCGAGAACGCATGGGCGGACGATGCGATCGGCCGGCGCGGCCGCTATGCGGACCTCACCTTCGTCGGCCCGGAGATGCTGGCCTCGGAGACGCTGAAGGAGAAGGTCATCGAGGGCGCGCTGTTCTCCTCCGGCAAGCCGATGCTGCTGCTGCCCGAAACCGCGACCCCGACGCTGAAGCCGAAGCGCGTCATGGTGGCGTGGGATTCGCGCACCGAGGCGTCGCGCGCGGTGCGCGAGGCGCTCGACGTGCTGAAGGACGCCGAGGAAGTGCGGCTCGTCCTCGTCGATCCCGGCCAGGGCGAGGAGGCGCACGGCGACGAGCCGGGCGCGGACGCCGCCGTTCATCTGGTGCGCCACGGCGTGCGCGTCGGCGTCGACAGGCTGCCGAGCGGCGGCCGCCCGGTCGCCGAGGTGCTGCGCCGCCATGCCGCCGACATGGCGGCCGACATGATCGTGATGGGCGCCTACGGCCATTCGCGGCTGCGCCAGCGCATCCTCGGCGGCGTGACGCGCTCGATGATCGAGGAGCTGGCGCTGCCGATCCTCATGGCGCGGTGACGCCGCGCCTCAGGGATAGAGCGGGAAGGCCAGCGGCACGACGGCAACGGCGAACGCCATGACCGCCAGCGCGAGCGGCACGCCGATGCGCACAAAGTCGAGGAAGCGGTAGTTGCCGGGACCGAGGACGAGCGTGTTCACCGGCGAGGACACCGGGGTCATGAAGGCCGTGGAGGCGGCGAGGGCCACCGTCATGGCGAAGGGATAGGGCGAGGCGCCGAGCGCATCGGCGATCGCCAGCGCCACCGGCGCCATCAGCACGGCGGTCGCGGTGTTGGAGATGAAGAGGCCGAGAAGCGCCGTCGCCGCGAACAGACCGGCAAGCACGAGGCGCGGGCCGGCGTCGCCCGCGAGGCCGAGCAGCGCGCCGGCGGCAAGATCGATTCCGCCGGTCCGTTGCAGCGCGAGCGAGAACGGCAGCATGCCGACGATGAGCAGCAGCGCCTGCCAGTGGATCGCGCGGTAGGCGCCAGGCATGTCGATGCAGCCGAACAGCCCCATCAGCAGGCAGCCGATCAGCGCCGCCTGCACGTCAGGGACCGCACCCGTCACCATCAGTCCGACCGTCGCCAGCAGCGCGAACAGCGCGTGCGGCGCGCGCGACGGCACGGGGACCACGTCCTCTTCCTCGGCCGGGAGCGACAGCACGACGAGGTCGCGCCTGTCCTGCATGACGCGCCGGATAGCGCGCCACGGGCCCGCGACGAGCAGCGTATCGCCGAGCTTGAGCGTCTCGTGGGCGATGGCACCGCGATGCGCCTCGCGCCCGCGCTTCAGGCCGACGATGGCGAGGTCTGTCTCGGAGCGGAACCGTGCCTCGACAGGCGACATGCCGATCAGGCGCGAGGTGGCCGGAATCATCAGCTCGGCCATGCCGATGTCCTGCGCGCGGTCCGAGAAGTACGCTCCAGAAAGCGGCAGGCGCGCCAGCGTGTAGCGCTCGAGGATGGCATCGATGTTGCCCTCGCGCTCGACGAGGTCGATCAGGAGCACGTCACCGGCCATGAGACGGGTGGCGGCGGTCGGCTGCAGCAGCTGGCTTGCGAAGCGGCTCGCGCGCTCGATGCCGATGACGTGGACGCCGGACGAGGCGCGAAGATCGAGCTCGGCCAGCGTCCTGCCGCAGAAGGGCGAGCCCGCCGTCACCCGCAGGCGGTGTTCGTGCGCGGAGAGGCCGTATTCCTCGACCCACTCGGCGAGCTTCGGCTTTCCCGCCCCGGCGGCTGCGGTGTTCTCCGTCGGCAGCCAGCGCCGGGCGACGAGCATGTAGGCGACGCCGAGCGCCAGCACGCCGAGGCCGAACGGTGTGAAGCTGAAGAAATGGAAGCCTTCGAACCCGCGCCGGGTCATCTCGCCGTTGACGATGAGGTTCGGCGCGGTGGCGATCAGCGTCATCATGCCGCTTGTCAGCGCCGCGACGCTCAGCGGCATCATCAGCCGGCCGGGCGCGATGCGGGCGTCGCGCGCGATCCGGAGCACGACGGGGATGAAGATGGCGACGACGCCGGTCGAGCTCATGAACGAGCCGATGCCAGTGACCACGATCATCAGCAGCGCGACGAGCCGCGCTTCGCTGTGGCCGGCATGGGCGGTGAGCCAGTTGCCGAAGGCGTGCGCTACCCCGGTGCGCACCAGCCCCTCGCCGAGGACGAACAGCGCCGCGATCAGCACGATGTTGGGATCGGCGAAGCCGCGCAGCGCCTCGTCCACGGCGATGATGCCGGTCAAGGGCAGGGCGGTCATCATCAACAGCGCCACCGCGTCCATGCGCGGCCGGTTGACGGCGAACATGACGATGGCGGCGCACAGCAGGCCGAGGACGATGGCGAGATCGGCAGTCATCGTCCCCGAATAGGGCATGCGCGAGGGAAATGGAATCGGCTTCGGCCGCTCCTCGAATGGCTGACGCCGGCGGATCGTGGGCGAAATCGCGGCCTAGCGCTGGTGGACGTAGGTTCCCGGTGCGTCGCCCAGCAGCGGCAGGCCCGCGTCCGGCGCGCCCATCGCGGGCAGCGCGACGCGCTCGGGCGAGGAGCGTTCGGCAAGCCACGCCTGCCATGCCGGCCACCACGAGCCTTCGCGCAGGTCGGCCTGCTCCGCCCAGCTGTCGGCGTCGACGCAGGGCTCGGCGCCGGTCTTGCCGGCGATGCGGTAGTGGCGGCCCTTGCGGCCGATCTCGCTGACGATGCCGGCATTGTGGCCGCCGTTGGTCAGCAGGAAGGTGACGTCGGCGTTGCTCAGATAGTGGATCTTGTAGACCGAGCGCCACGGGGCGACGTGGTCGCGCTCGGTGCCGACGGCGAAGATGGGTGCGCGGATGTTCCGGATGGCGACGGGGAAGCCGTCGACCATGTAGCGCCCGGCCGCGAGGTCGTTGTCGAGGAACAGCTGGCGCAGGTATTCGGAGTGCATCCGGAAGGGCATGCGGGTGGCGTCGGCGTTCCAGGCCATCAGGTCGTTCATCGCTGCCGGCTCTCCCATCATGTACTGGCGCAGCATGCGCGACCAGATCAGGTCCTGCGAGCGCAGGAGCTGGAACGCGCCCGCCATCTGGTGCGTGTCGAGGAAGCCGCGATGCCACATGGCATCCTCGAGGTAGTCGATCTGGCTGTGGTCGATGAACAGGCCGAGCTCGCCCGGCTCGGTGAAGTCGGTCTGCGCCGCGAGCAGCGTCATCGAGGCGAGCCTGTCGTCGCCGGCATGGGCCATCGCCGCAGCGGCGATCGACAGCAGCGTGCCGCCGAGGCAGTAACCAGTGGCGTGGATCCTGCGGCCGGGGACGATCCTGCCGATCGCGTCGAGCGCGGCCATGACGCCGAGCCGGCGATAGTCCTCGAGGGTCAGGTCGCGGTCGGCGGCAGTGACGTTGCGCCACGAGATGCAGAAGACGGTGTGGCCTTCGCCGACCAGATGGCGGACGAGCGAGTTCTCCGGCGACAGGTCGAGGATGTAGTATTTCATGATCCAGGCCGGCACGATCAGCACGGGCTCGGCATGCACCGTCGGCGTTGTGGGGGCGTACTGGATCAGCTCGATCAGGTGGTTGCGGTAGACGACCTGGCCGGGCGTGACCGCCACCTCCTTGCCGGGACGGAACTCCTCCGTGCCGGCGGGCGGCTCGCCGGAGATCTGGCGCGCCATGTCGTCGACGAACAGGCGGTAGCCTTCGAGGAAGTTGGCGCCGCCGGTGGCGGCGGCGCGCTCGATCACCTCGGGGTTGGTGAGGGGCGAGTTCGACGGCGAGAAGACGTCGAGGATCTGCTTCGTCGCGAAGGAGACGACCGCCTCGTGATGCGGGGTCACGCCCGGCACCTCGTGGGTGGCGTTGTGCCACCATTGCTGCGCCAGCAGGAACGACTGGTACCACAGGGAGAACGGCTGCCTGCGCCATGCCTCGTCCTCGAAGCGGCGGTCGCCGGGCAGGGGATCGATGCAGCAATCCGCCGCGTCGTCGTGGGCCTGCCGCAGCGAGTGCACGGCAAGGCGCGCCGTCTTGCGCCACGCCTTGACCGCGAGCTCGGCCCGCTTGCCGGGCGACTGCGCCAGATGCAGCGCCCAGTCCGACCAGGCGAGCCAGAGCGCGGCGGGCGAGATGCCCGCCGTCATCTGCGCCGAGAGCGCGCCGAGGCTGCGGTCCATGGCGCGGAAGGCCTCCTCGCCCAGCGGCTCCGGCAGGGGCGGAACCGGCGGGATGCCGGCGGGCGGCGTCGCGGAAGCCGGCGCGGCGAGGCGGGGCCCTTGCCGGGGGCGCGGGGTTTTGCGAGGGGCGTTGCTCATGCGATGCTCCGGCTTGCCGGATTGACCGGACGATGCGCAGGACGTTTCTGCCACCAGTATATATAACAGGCCGCTTCCGTGTTCGATGCGGCTGCGGCAAGCTGGCGCAGCACCCGCCATGTCCCGACGGGTGAAGGGCGCGGCCATATCGGGCAACATCGACGCCGAATCGCAGGAGAAGGTCGCCGCATGCAGACATCGCCCGCCGCACAGGATCCCTCGACGCCTCATTCGGCGGATGTCTGGCATGCGATGGCCGCGGAGGCCGTGCTTTCCCGGCTGGGGAGCGACGCGGACGGCCTTTCGGCCGGGGAGGCGGCGCAACGGCTGGAGCGCTACGGCCCCAACGCACTGCCGCCGCCGCCGCGCCGCCACCCGGCGCTGCGCTTCCTGTCGCAGTTCAACAACACGCTGATCTACTTCCTGCTCGCCGCCTCGGTGGCGGCATGGGCGCTGAGCCACTTCATCGACGCGGGCGTGATCGTCGCCGTGGTGCTGGTCAACGCCATCGTCGGCTTCATGCAGGAGGGCAAGGCCGAGCAGGCGCTCGACGCCATCCGCGACATGATCGCGCCCAGGGCGTCGGTGCTGCGCGGCGGCCGGCGGGTGTCGATCGCGGCGGGCTCGCTGGTGCCGGGCGACGTGGTGCTGCTGGAGGCAGGCGACCAGGTGCCGGCGGACCTGAGGCTGTTCCGCACGCGGGCGCTGCTGATCGACGAGGCGATCCTGACCGGGGAATCGGTCGCCGCGACCAAGCGCGACGCGGCGGTGGCGCCCGATGCGCAGCTCGGCGACCGGGTGTCGATGGCCTATTCCGGCACGCTGGTCGCGGCCGGGCAGGGGGCGGGCGTGGTGGTGGCCACCGGAATGGCGACCGAGATCGGCCGCATCAGCCGGCTGATCGGCCAGGTCGAGACGCTGACGACGCCGCTCCTGCGCCAGATCAACCATTTCGGACGCAGGTTCACCGCCGTCGCCATCGCGGCGGCCGCCTTGCTTTTCGTGTTCGCGATCGGGGTGCACGCCTATGCCTGGGACGACGCGCTGCTCGTCGTGGTGGCGCTCGCCGTCGGCGTGGTGCCAGAGGGGCTGCCGGCCGTCATCACCATCACGCTGGCCATCGGCGTGCGGCGCATGGCGGCGCGGCACGCGATCATCCGCAAGCTGCCGGCGGTCGAGACCCTGGGCTCGACCTCCGTCATCTGCTCCGACAAGACGGGGACGCTCACCCGCAACGAGATGACGGTGAGGCGCATCGTCACCGCCGACGGCGAGCTGCTGGTCGAGGGCGTGGGATACGAGCCGACCGGCATCTTCACCCATGACGGCGACAGGTGCGACGCGCTGCCCGAGCCGGCGACGCACCTCGCCCGCAGCGGTCTCCTGTGCAACGACGCCGTGCTGGCGCAGGGGCACGACGGCGCATGGCGCAGCGAGGGCGACCCGATGGAGGGTGCGCTGGTGGCGCTGGCCATGAAGGCGGGCCTGGCGCCCGAGGCCGAGCGCGACGAGTGGCCGCGCGCCGACGAGATCCCCTTCGACGCCCAGCACCGGTTCATGGCGTCGCTTCACCGCGCGCCCAACGGGCGGCAGGGGCCGGTGGTCTACCTCAAGGGCGCGCCCGAGCAGGTGCTCGCCATGTGCCGCGAGCAGGCCAGCGCCCACGGCAACCGGCCGGTCGACGAGGCCTACTGGGTCGGGCGCATCGCGGCCGCCGCATCCGAGGGCGAGCGCGTGCTCGGCTTCGCCTGGCGCCCGGCCGAGCGCGAGAGCCGGCTGTCGATGGAGGGCGTGGGCGAGGGGCTGATCTTCCTCGGCATCGCCGGCTTCATCGACCCGCCGCGCGAGGAGGCGATCGAGGCGGTCGCCCAGTGCCGGTCGGCGGGCATCGCGGTCAAGATGATCACCGGCGACCACGGCGCGACGGCGGCGGCCATCGCCCGCCAGCTCGGCCTTGCAGACAACCCCCAGGTGGTGACCGGCGCCGAGCTGGAAGCCGTCTCCGACGCCGACCTGCCGGAGCTCGCCCGCCGCACCTCGGTCTTCGCCCGCACCAACCCCGAGCACAAGCTGAGGATCGTGCGCGCGCTGCAGAGCGAGGGCGCGATCGTCGCCATGACCGGCGACGGCGTCAACGACGCGCCGGCGCTGAAGCAGGCCGACGTCGGCATCGCCATGGGGCGCAAGGGCACGGAAGCGGCCAAGCAGGCGTCGCAGATGGTGCTGGTCGACGACAATTTCGCCACCATCGTCGCCGCCGTGCACGAGGGGCGCACCGTCTTCGACAACATCCGCAAGGTCATCGCCTGGACAGTGCCGACCAACGGCGGCGAGGCCATCGCCATCATCGTCGCGATTCTCGCCGGGCTGACGCTGCCGCTGACGCCGGCGCAGATCCTGTGGATCAACATGGTGCTGACGGTGACGCTGGGGCTGGTGCTGGCCTTCGAGCCGGCCGAGCCGGACGTGATGCGGCGGCCGCCGCGCCGCGTCGGCGCGCCGCTGCTCTCGGCCTTCCTCGTCTGGCGCATCGTGCTCGTGTCGCTGCTGTTCGTCATAGGGACCTTCGGCATCTTCGCCTGGACGCTGAG
Source organism: Pseudomonadota bacterium (assembly GCA_023419995.1). Taxonomy (GTDB): domain Bacteria; phylum Pseudomonadota; class Alphaproteobacteria; order Rhizobiales; family Rhizobiaceae; genus Aerobium. The sequence continues at coordinate 11,699 of JAEZXF010000476.1, forward strand.
GCGCGGCTTCGACGTCGACATGGCGCGCACCATGGTCGTCAACACCATGGTGGTGATGGAGATCTTCTACCTGTTCAACGTGCGCTACATGCACGCGGCCTCGATCAGCTGGCGCGGCATCATGGGCACGCCCGTGGTGCTGGCGGCGATCGGCGCCGTGGTCGCGGCGCAGTTCGCTTTCACCTACGCGCCGTTCATGAACGCGCTGTTCTCGTCGCGGCCGGTGCCGTTCATGGACGGCCTGCTGGTGATCGGAATCGGCGTGGCGCTGATGCTGGTCCTGGAGGTCGAGAAGACGCTGATGCGCCGCTTCGGCCTGCTCGAGCGGATGTCGGCCTGAGTCGCCACGAAGGTGCGGGATCGAATCACCGTCCCGCGCCAACCGGCTGAAAATCAACGATTGTTGCCTCGCGGCGCGCCTGTTGGAAACTTCCGGCGCGTCGAAAGAAAGCGGGCGCCCCACCGTTTGCGGCAAACGGCGAGGCGCCCTCGAGTGAGCGGGAGGTGCCCCCCTATCCCGCTCGTCTCGTTCCCCCTCCGGGAACGTTATGCGGGGTGACGGATGCGCAGGCGGCGCGTCGTCTCCAGTTCGATCAGACCGGTCTCGTCGAACTGCGTCAGCGTCCGCGAGACGGTTTCTATGGTCAGGCCGAGATAGTCGGCGATATCCTGCCGCGACATCGGGATGTCGACCAGGTCGGTGTCCGAGTGCGCGGCGGCCAGCCCGCGCAGGAAGGCGACGATGCGCTCCGGCGCGTTGCTCTTGCCGAGCACCACGACATGCTCGCGCGCGCGGCGCAGCTCGTCCACCGCGAGATCGAGCAGCGCCATGGTGAGATGGACGTCGCCGGCGGCGGCGGAGATCAGGACGTCGCGCTTGACCGCCAGCAGCCGGCATGGCTCCGCCGCCTCGGCGGAAAGCCCGTGCAGCGCCGTCGAGGTGAAGCCGAACACGTCGCCCGGAAAGTGGAACGAGGCGATCTGCCGGCGGCCGTCGCGCAGGAAGCGGCAGGTCCTGACCAGGCCTGACTTGATTCCGTAGTAGTAGAGCGCGGGGTCAAGCTCCGCGAAGATCTGGCGGTTGCGCTCGACCGTGATGGCGATGCCCAGCCTGGCCATGGCCCGGGCAAGATGGCCGGCCTTGTCGGGACGGGAAAACGAAAGAACCGGAACATGACGCGCCGGCGGACTAGAGGCTTGTCGATTGGCAGGAGAGAACACGGCGAAACTCCTTGCTGTCGGCATCACAGGATTAAGTTCGCCTCGCCGCCGATGAAATTCCGGTATTGCCCCTAAGTACTTTCCCTTAGCCGGCCCTTGGCCGGCCAGCCTGCGCCTTTGCACGACCTCCGACCGCGTTTCCACGGTGATCGGAAGCCGGCAAAGGGTGGAGGTCTTGCAAATGCGTCTCGCGCGTCTTCGCTGCACTTCGCTGTTTACGAAAGCGTACATAGCCAATTGGCTATTCAGCGAAATTCCGTATGATCTGCGCTTTCGCGAAGGCCGGCTGGGCGGTCGACGTGCCGGGGGGCGCGGGCTGCGAAATGAAGTGGCCATCGAGGGGGCATGCCTGAACCAGCATCCGAATCCGTTGCGATGACGCGCACCGATCTTCGCAGCCGCTGGCTGGAGCCCTGCTCGGGTCCGGGCGTGTACGGCCACGCGCTGGCCCTCGTCCTGCTGTGCCTGGGGCTGCGGGCGCTGGCGTTCCCGGCCATGGGCGACGGAACGCCGTTCGTGCTGCTGATGCCGCCGGTGCTGATCGCCTCGCTGTTCGGCGGGTTCGGCCCCGGCGCGTTCGCCACCGTCGCCTGCCTGGTCGGCCACATCCTGCTGCCGCAGGCGGGGGGCGCTTCCGGCGCGGGGGCGGAGCCGCCGGGCTCCATCGCCAGCATGATCGCCTTCGCGGTGCTCGGCTTCGGCATCGCCTGGTTCGGCCAGCGCTCGCGGGACGCGCGCGGCAGAGCGGCGGCGCGCGAGGCGCATCTCCGCTCCATCCTCGACACCGTTCCCGACGCGATGATCGTCATCGACACGCGCGGGGCGATCCAGTCGTTCAGCGCGGCCGCCGAGACGCTGTTCGGCTACGCCGCGGGCGAGGTCCTCGGCCGCAACATCCGCATCCTGATGCCGGCGCCCTACCGCGACAACCATGACGGCTACCTCCGGCGCTATCTCGACACCGGCGAGCGGCACGTGATCGGGACCGGGCGCATCGCGGTCGGCGAGCACAAGGACGGGTCGACCTTCCCGATGGAGCTTTCCGTCGGCGAGATGGATTCGGGCGGCAGGCGCTTCTTCACCGGCTTCATCCGCGACCTGAGCGAACGGCAGAAGACCGAGGCGCGCCTGCAGGAGATCCAGTCGGAGCTGGTCCACATCTCTCGCCTGTCGGCGATGGGCGGAATGGCGGCGGCGCTGGCGCACGAGCTGAACCAGCCCCTCGCCGCGATCACCAACTATCTCAGCGGATCGTGCCGGCTGCTCGAGGGCATCCCCGGCCGTGAGGTCGAGATGGCGCGCGAGGCGATGCGCCACGCGGCCGAGCAGTCGCTGCGCGCCGGCGACATCATCCGCCGGCTGCGCGAGTTCGTCGCCCGCGGCGAGAGCGAGAAGCAGGTGCACAGCATCAACAAGCTCGTCGAGGAGGCGAGCTCGCTGGCGCTGGTCGGCGCGCGCAACAGGGGCGTGCGGGTGGTGTTCGAGTTCGCCGAGCCGGACGACCTGGTTCTCGCCGACAAGGTGCAGATCCAGCAGGTCCTGCTCAACCTGATGCGCAACGCCATCGAGGCGATGGAGGATTCCATCCGCCGCGTGCTGTCGATCTCGACGGGGCGTGACGCCGACGGCATGGTCACGGTGACGGTGTCGGACACGGGGCCGGGCATCGATCCCGACGTGATGAGCCGGCTGTTCCAGCCCTTCGTCACCACCAAGCCGACGGGAATGGGCGTCGGGCTGTCGATCTCGCGCTCGCTGGCCGAGGCGCATGGCGGCCGCATCTCCGTGGCGGCCAACCCCGAAGGCGGCACCGTGTTCCGCCTGACACTGCAACCCATAGCGAGGGAGGATGCCGAACATGGGGACTGAGACGCTGGTTCATGTGATCGACGATGACGAGGAGGTGCGCAACTCGCTGACCTTCCTGCTGGAGTCGGCCGGCATGACCGCGAGCGCCCATGCGACGGCGGCCGACTTCCTCCAGAACCTCGCCGCGGCCGGCCCGGCGGGCTGCGTGCTCACCGACGTGCGGATGCCCGGCATGACGGGCATGGAGCTTCTGCGGCTGCTGAGCGCCGAGCACGTCCACATCCCGGTGATCGTGATGACCGGCGAGGGCGACGTGCCGCTGGCGGTCGAGGCGATGAAGATCGGCGCGCGCGATTTCCTGGAGAAGCCGTTCGACGACGAGACGCTGCTCGCCGCGGTGCGCGGCGCGTTCGACGCCTCGGAGCGCAACACGCGCCGCGAGACGCAGCGGCGGCAGTACCGCTATCGCATGGAGGCGCTTTCCGGGCGCGAGCGCGACGTGTTCGAGGGGCTGGTCGCCGGGCATTCCAACAAGGTGATCGCGCACATGCACGGCATCAGCCCGCGCACCGTCGAGATCTACCGCGCCAACGTCATGGCCAAGATGGAGGCGTCGAGCCTGTCCGAGCTGGTCCGCATGGCTATGATCGCCGACGTGCAGGACGAGGGCATGCGCCGCCGGGGAAACTAGAGCGGGCGGCTGGCGAGATGGGGGGGCGACCGGAGCGGTTGACGGGCGGGGGTGGGGAGCGG
>JAEZXF010000527.1 GCA_023419995.1 Pseudomonadota bacterium
GTTCCGCCGGGCTCCAGACGACGGCCGCTCCGGCCGTCGACCGCTCCACCTCTGCACGCAAGGCGCTCGGCGACGACGGCATGCTGGAGAACCTGTTCGGCAAGCCGGAGCCCGTTCGCCGCAAGGATCCCCCCGCCCTGGGCACGCCGATCCGCACGGCAGCGCCCGTCGTGGTGGCAAGGAAGAAAAAGAGGCTGGATCGCAGCGACGTGACGCTCGCAGCCCTCGGCCTGACCCTTGGTCTGATCTGCGCCATCTTCCCCTGGTACATCTTCTTCAACCAGGAGAAGTTCGGCGTTCGCGAGTTCGTGTTCAGCGGCAAGGGCTCCGGCCGCGCCGCGCCGACCACGGCATACGTGCCGCAGGCCATCGGCAAGCCGTTCGCCAGCAGCGAGCGGCCGACGATGGAGCTCGATTTCTTCCCGACCGCCACCCTGCCGCCGGAAGACGAGCCCACCCGCGTCCTGCCCGCCTCCGAGCAGCCCTTCCCGTCGGACCGCGTCAGCTTCCGCCTCGTCCACGTCGCCAACGGCCGCGCGATGATCGAGGACGGCGACGGCCTGTGGGTCGTCCAGCGCGGCTCGCAGCTTCCCGACGCCAGCCGCGTCGCCTCGATCGAGCAGCGCGACGGCCGCTGGGTGCTGCTGACCACGCAAGACAAGGTGGTCGAGCTCTCCAACTAGCTTGCGGCCGCGCGCAAGGTCCGCGCAAGGCCGGCTCCCTACAGTATCGCTACCGTCAAGGAGTAGCGATGCAACCCGTCAACCTGTTCGCTCTGGCATCCCAGCAAGCCCGGTGGCTTTCGGTGCGCCAGACCGCCGTGTCCAGCAACATCGCCAACGCCAACACGCCCGGCTACGGCGTGGTGGACGTCGAGCCTTTCGAGGCGGTGCTGAACCAGACGCGCGTCGCCATGCGCGCCACCCACCCGACGCACATCGCCGTCGGCGCGACGGCCGACGCGCTCGCCGTCCGCCAGGTCGACGACAGCAGGCCGCTGATGCCTTCGGGCAACACGGTGGTGCTGGAGCAGGAACTGATGAAGTCGGGCGAGGTGCGCCGCTCGCTGGAGATGAACACCGCCATCGTCAAGGCATTCCACCGCATGCTGATGATGACGACGAGGAGCTAGTCCCGTGGATCCACTGATTTCTTCCCTCAAGGTGGCCGCGACCGGCCTCGGCGCCCAGTCCGAGCGCCTGCGCGTCGTGTCCGAGAACCTCGCCAACGCCCAGTCGACCGGCAACTTCCCCGGCGCCGACCCCTACCAGCGCAAGACCATCACCTTCACCGCCGAGCTCGACCGGCTGAGCGGCGCGCACATGGTCGAGATATCGGCGATCTCGAACGACAAGACCGCCTTCCCGACCGAGTTCCAGCCCGGCCACGAGGCCGCGGACGAGTTCGGTTACGTCAAGATGCCGAACGTCAACGTCCTGGTCGAGATGGCCGACATGCGCGAGGCCAACCGCAGCTACGAAGCCAACCTGCAATCGATCAAGCAGGCCCGCGAGCTGATCTCCATGACCATCGACCTGTTGAGGAGCCAGTAATGATCGACAGCCTCGCAGCCCTCGGCAGGACCACGTCGCCGTCGGCCATGCTCGACGGCCTGGCCACCGTGGCCGGCCCCGCCATGAAGCCCGCCAACGTGGCGGCCGAAACCTCGTTCGCGGCGGCGCTCTCCTCCGTGTCGCAGGACGCGGTCACCACCCTTCGCAGCGCCGAGGGTCTGTCGCTCAAGGCGCTGCAGGGCGAGACCGAGACCCGCGAGGTGGTCGACGCGGTGATGACCGCCGAGCAGACCCTGCAAGCGGCGATCGCCATCCGCGACAAGATCGTCACCGCCTATCTCGAAGTCAGCCGCATGGCGATCTGAGGAACACGACCGATGAAAGCGCTCGCCATCGCCGCGACAGGCATGAACGCCCAGCAGACCAATCTCGAGGTCATCGCCAACAACATCGCCAACATCAACACCACCGGCTTCAAGCGCGCCCGGGCCGAGTTCTCGGACCTGCTCTACCAGGCCGAGCGCGTGCAGGGCGTGCCGAACCGCGCCAACCAGGCGATCGTTCCGGAAGGCTCGCATGTCGGCCTCGGCGTCAAGACGAGCGCGATCCGCAACGTCCATCTGCAGGGCAACCTGGTCAACACCGGCAACAAGCTCGACATCGCGCTGACCGGGCAGGGCTGGTTCCAGATCGAGGGCGCCAACGGCGAGCAGCTCTACCCCCGCGCCGGCTCCTTCAACACCAACGCCGAGGGCCAGCTCGTCACCGTGGACGGCTATCTTGTGGCCGGCGGCATCGTCATCCCCGACAACGCCGTCGAGATCATCGTCAACAAGTCCGGCCAGTTCTTCGCCCGCTACGACGACCAGATCGAGCTGGAGGAACTGGGCCAGCTCTCGCTCGCCAACTTCTCCAACGAGGCCGGCCTGACGCCGCTCGGCGACAACCTGTTCCAGGAGACCGCGGCCTCCGGCCCGGCCATCGTCGGCATTCCGGGTGATCCGGGCTTCGCGACCACCGAGCAGTTCTATCTCGAATCGTC
>JAEZXF010000045.1 GCA_023419995.1 Pseudomonadota bacterium
GTTGAGGACGCTGTTCTCGGCCGCGGCGGCCGGCCCGCCATATTCGTTCTGGGAGTTCTCGCCCCACACGATCAGCGGCACGGTGAACTGCACAGCGGCCCGCACGGGAATGGTGAAGATGCCGACGTGCTCGGGCCACGAGATGTCGCCCACCTGCTTGAGCCCGATCCGGTTGAGCTTCGCCCTGACGAGGGGATTGGGCGACACCTCGACATAGTCGACGCCGAGCTTCTTGATGTTCTCGATGTTGGCCCTGCCGATCGGCGACAGGTCGCAGGTGGTCGAGGTGACGCAGAGCGGGTTGAGGCCGAGCTGGAGCATGCGCACCACCTGATAGGTGCTGTCCTTGCCGCCGCTGACCGGCACGATGCAATCCCAGTTGCCGTCGCGGCCGCGGTAGCGCTCGAGGACGGTCAGGAGCTCCTTGTAGCGCGCGTCCCAGTCGACCAGCTTGCGGTTCTCGTAGGCGCGGCAGGCGTTGCAGACGCCCTCCTCATCGAGATGCAGGTCCGGCTTGGTGTCCGGCATGACGCAGCGTTTGCAGTAGATAAGCATTGGCGATCGCCCCCATCCGCCTCAGCGGCGTTCCATGAGAAACCAGGTGATGTCGTCTTGCGGGAACTGCGGGTCGCGACGGTAGGCGAAGCCGTAGTCCACCAGCTTCATCTGCGGGTGACGGTCCATGATCTCGCCGGCGAAATCGCGCTTGAACAGGCGGTCGCTGTGGTTGCGGTACGGGATCGCGACCGGCGACGGGTTGTAGTACTCCGCGACCAGCAGCCAGCGCGACGTGGCGGCGACCAGCTTGTCGTAGACCTGGGGCAGGACCTCGGGGTTGATGTGGATCAGAACGCCCTTGATGAGCGCGAGGTCGGCGGGCTGGCCCGGCTCGAACTCCAGTATCGACCCGCAATGCACGTTGGCGGGGCCGATCAGCTCGCCGAGCTGGCCCGCCGCCGTCTCGTTGATCTCGACGCCCCGCATCCGCAGGCCGGGATAGAGGAGCCTCAGCGCCCTCAGGTTCATGCCGATATTGGCGCCGAACTCGACGCAGGAGCCGAGGTCGCGGGCGCGCGCCAGGCTTCGGGCAAAGAAATTGAGGTTGGACGCAAGCAGCGCATCGCCCTGGTTGCGCCCGATGTACTCGTCGCCGAACGACCCGGCCCAGAAGGCTTCCTGCTCGGTCGCATAGCTCCTGTCACGGGTCATGCTGTGCCTTCTTTCCCGGCCTCGGCCGACTCTGCCATCCTGATGGCCTCGAACATGAACTCGGCGCGACGCCAGTCTTCCGGGGTGTCGATGTCCTGCACCCTGTGGCGCGGCAGGAGCAGGGTCGTCGACGCCGGGCCGTAGATCGGCCGCTCCTCCAGCCACGGGTCTGGCCTGCCCCAGTAGAAGAGCCCCGCGTCGTGGAACGCCTCCTCCAGGTCCTGGGACCGGGTGATCTGGTGCTCGGGGTGCAGCATCGCGACGCCGCCGGATGCGTCGCGCCGCAGCGCCCGCTGGATCGGGAAGGCGTAGCTCGTCACCGGAAAGGCGAAGTCGCGGCCGGACTCGACGAGCAGCCTCAGGCCTGCCGCCAGATCCTCCGGCCGCACGAACGGCGCCGTCGGGTACAGGCAGCACACCGCGTCGGGGGCGAAGCCGTTGTCGACGTGCCAGCGCACCGCATGCGCGACCACGGCCACCGAGGTGGCATGGTCGTCGGAGAGCTCCGGCGGCCGGCGGAACGGGACGAGGGCGCCGAAGCCCTGCGCGATCCCGGCGATCTCGTCGTCGTCGGTCGACACGACGATGCGGTCGAAGCAGCCGCTGCTGCGCGCCGCCTCGAGCGACCAGCCGATCATCGGCCTGCCGCAGAAGGCGCGGATGTTCTTGCGTGGAACGCGCTTCGAGCCGCCGCGCGCCGGGATGACCGCCAGCCTCATGCCAGGGCCTCCGCCAGCGCCGCGACCACGGTGTCCTGATTGTCGTCGGACAGGTCGGGGAACAGCGGCAGGGTGATCGCCTGCCGGTAGTAGGCCTCGGCCGCCGGAAACTGGCCCGGCCGGAAGCCGAGCGCCCGGTAGTGGGGCTGGAGATGAACCGGGATGTAGTGGACGTTCACGCCGACGCCGGCCTGGCGCATATGGTCGAACACGGCGCGCCGCTTCTGCGCCGGGGCGTCCTTCAGGCGCACCGCGTAGAGATGCAGCGCCGAGCGGCTTGCGGCGTCGCGCACCGGCAGCAGCACCGGCAGCGGGGCCAGGAGCCGGTCGTAGCGCGCCGCGCGCTCGTGCCGGCGCTCGACGAAGGCGTCGAGGCGCTCCATCTGGCTCGCCCCCAGCGCGGCGGCCATGTCGGTCATCCTGTAGTTGAAGCCCAGCGCCACCTGCTGGTAGTACCACGCGCCGTCGGACGGGCCGTCCATCAGCGCCGGGTCGCGCGTGATGCCGTGGCTGCGCAGAAGCCCCATGCGCTGCGCCAGCACGGGATCGTTGGTGGTGGCGAGCCCGCCCTCGGCGGTGGTGACGATCTTGACCGGATGGAAGCTGAAGACGGTGATGTCGGAGTGGGCGCAGGCGCCGACCGGGCTGCCGCGGCAGACCGAGCCGATGGCGTGGGAGGCGTCCTCGATCACCCGGAAGCCGTACTCGTCCGCCAGCCGCGCGATCGCCGCCATGTCGCAGGGCTCGCCAGCGAAATGGACGGGCATCACGACCTTGGGCAGCCGGCCCGAGGCACGGGCGGGGCGCAGCTTCTCCTCGAGCGCGGCGACCGACATGTTGCAGGTGTCGGGCTCGATGTCGACGAAATCGACGTCGGCGCCGCAATAGAGGGCGCTGTTCGACGAGGCGACGAAGGTGATCGGGCTGGTCCACAGGAGGTCGCCCGGCCCTAGCCCGAGCGCCAGGCAGGCCACGTGCAGCGCCGAGGTGGCGCTGTTCATCGCCAGCGCGTGCCGGGCGCCGACGCGCGCGGCGACGATCTCCTCGAAGCGCGGGACGGCCGGCCCCTGGGTCAGGAAGTCCGACCGCAGCACCGCGGCGACGGCGTCGATATCCGCTTCCGAGATGTTCTGGCGGCCGTAGGGGATCATCAGGGCGTTTCGATCTTCGCGGCGTTGGCGTCGATCCAGGCGGCGAGCTCCTCGCGGGTCATCCACTCCGGATTGGTGTTGGACGCGTAGTGGAACTCGCTGTCGACGCGCACGCCGTCCTTGATGCGCTCCGGAGAATCGGCCCAGCCGTTGATCGCCGGCAGGATCTTGTAATAGCCGTCATAGGCATAGGTGTGCGGCGCGTCCTCGACGCCGACCATCTGCTCGTGCAGCTTCTCGCCCGGGCGGATGCCGACGATCTCGATCTTCGCCTCCGGCGCGACGACGGCGGCGATCTCCGTCACCTTCATCGACGGGATCTTCTTCACGTAGATCTCGCCGCCCTCGGCATCGGCGAAGGCGTGCCAGACGAGCTCGACGCCCTGCTCCAGCGAGATCATGAAGCGGGTCATGCGCGGATCGGTGATCGGCAGCACGTTCTGGTGGCGGATCGAGCGGAAGAACGGAATGACGGAACCGCGCGAGCCCATGACGTTGCCGTAGCGCACCACCGAGAAGCGCGTGCCGTGCTCGCCGGAATAGGCGTTGCCGGCGACGAAGAGCTTGTCGGAGGCGAGCTTGGACGCGCCGTAGAGATTGATCGGCGCCGACGCCTTGTCGGTGGAGAGCGCGACGACGCGCTGCACGTCCTTGTCGATGCAGGCGTCGATCACGTTCATCGCGCCGATGACGTTGGTCTTGATGCACTCGAACGGGTTGTACTCGGCCGTCGGCACGATCTTGGTCGCGGCGGCGTGGACGACGTAGTCGACGCCGTGCAGCGCGCGCGACAGCCGCTCCTTGTCGCGCACGTCGCCGATGAAGAAGCGGATGCGGTCGTCGGCGGCGAAGCGCTTGGCCATCTCCCACTGCTTCATCTCGTCGCGCGAGAAGATGATCAGCTTGCGCGGGTTGTAGCGCGCCAGCGTCATCGACGCGAACGCGTTGCCGAACGAGCCGGTGCCGCCGGTCACGAGTATCGTCTTGCCGTCAAGTGTCATGTCGTCGAACCGGTTCCTTCACGCATCCATACCTACTGCCGCCTGCGCCAGGCGCAGACGTCGCCCAGCCGTTCCAGCAGCTCGAAGCCCATCCCGTCCATCGCCGTCAGCAGCGCCGCCTCGTCCTGCCGCCCTTGCGGATAGGCCGCAGGGTGAAGCTCCATCACGACGAGCCCGGCCTTCGCGACGATCTCCGGCTCGCGCCGCACGATGTCCAGCTCCGCGCCCTCGACGTCGCTGACGAGGGAGAAGCCCGACGGACTGCCGAGCCTGTGCCACAGCGCCGCGAGCGTGAACGCCTCGACCTCGGCGACGCGGCCGTTCTCCGCCGCGCCCAGCCGGTTGGCGTGGATGTTGCCCCCGACCGGGAACCGCACCTTCGGCGCGTCGTAGGCCAGCGCGCCGTTGACGACGGTGGTGACGGCCGGATCGTCGCCGGCGTTGCGGCGGCAGATGTCGATGATGTCGGGATTGGCCTCGAGGACGACGTGCGGCGTCGCCGCGTCCAGCCGGGAGCGGATCAGGCCGGAGACGATGCCGAGCGAACCGCCGAGCTCGATGACCGGCACGCGGGCCGGCAGATGGCGGCCGATGAGCTCGGCTTCCTCGCGCTCGTACTTGCCGCGCAGCAGCGCGCTGGCGAAGCCCGGGTTGGCCAGCTCCGGCAGCACGACCTCGCGGCCGTGGAAGTCGAAGCGCCAGCCGTGGCGCGCAACGTGGCGCCGCAGGCGCCGACGACGGAAGAAATCGCGGATGAAGGACATCAGGGAGCGTACACCCCGCTATCGGCCAGCACCGAGATCGCACCGCTGAACTGCCCGAGATATTTAGCGCGTCGACGCTGGGAAAGGACGTTGTGGGGCAGGACCAGCCCCAGCGTGGCGGGCAGCAGCGTCCGCAGGAAAGGCAGCGGCAGGCCGTGCTTCTTCATCGTGTAGTATCGCGACCGCGCCATGTGGTAGCCCTTGAGCCGGGCAACCGCGGCGTTGCGCGGGCTTCCGGTCCCGGCGTCGTGGCGCACCACGGCCTCGGGCACGTGCCACAGCGTCCCACCGGTCCGCGCCAGGCGGATCGCGAGGTCGTGGTCCTCGTGGTAGAGGAACACCGCCGGGTCGAAGCCTCCTACCGTCTCGAAGGCGTCGCGACGGCAGAACAGCGCGCAGCCGGTCAGCACCTGCATCGGGCTGCGCGTGCGGGGCACGTCGCGCCGCCGCGAGCGCGAGCCCGGCACGAGGATCGACCGCGTCTTGAAATCGGGCCGTCCGTCGGCGCGCAGCACGAGCGGGTTGGCGGCCACCAGGTCCTTCACCTCGTCGGCAGCCGCCTCGAGCGCCGCGATGCAGCCCGGCGAATGGCGGACGTCCGGATTGACGAAGAACAGGAAC
>JAEZXF010000052.1 GCA_023419995.1 Pseudomonadota bacterium
TCGACAAGGTGCGCAACCATTTCGGCATGTCGCGCCTGGCCCATGTCGCGGCGCTGGCCGCGCTCGCCGACCGCGAGCATCTGGCGCGCGTGGTCGCCGACGTGGCCGCGAGCCGCGCCCGCATCGCCGCCGTCGCCGCGGCCAACGGCCTCGCCGCGCTTCCCTCCGCGACCAACTTCGTCGCCATCGACTGCGGCCGCGACGGCGCCTTCGCTCTCGCCGTGCTGCAGGGCCTGATCGAGCGCGACATCTTCGTGCGCAAGCCGGCCGCGCCCGTCCTCGACCGCTGCATTCGCGTCAGCGTCGGACCGGCCGCCGACATGGACCTGTTCGAGGAGGCGCTGCCGCACGCGCTCGCCGCGGCAAGGGCGAACGCCTGACGGCCCCCGTTCCCGCCGGCGCGGCGGCGCGGCGACGACGGCCGGCCCTCCCGCGCGGAGATATTTCTGCAATGCGACTCGATCATGCTATCGGGCTGTGCGTGAACTGCGGAGGTGGGAATGGCTGGCGAGACGGTGCGGCATGATGCAACGGCGATGGACGCGCTTTCGGCGCAGGATCTCGCCGCCGCCGTTCCCGACCCCAGCGTCGTGATCGACGGCCGGGGCACCGTCCTCTACGCCAACGAGGCGGCGACGGCGGCCTTCGGCCGCATCCCCGAGGGCACGGTCCTCGCCCATCGCTTCCGCTCCCCCGACATGCAGCGCCTCGTCGGCACCCTGCTGGGTGAGGGGCGGGCCGGCGTCGTCGACTATGCCGAGCGCGTGCCGATCGAGCGCGCCTTCCGCATCTCGGCCATGCCCATCGGCGCCCGGTCCGGCCTGTTCATGATCCATTTCAAGGACCAGAGCGAGACCCGCCGCATCGACCGGATGCGCGCCGACTTCATCGCCAACGCCAGCCACGAGCTGCGCACGCCGCTGGCCTCGATCTCCGGCTTCATCGAGACCCTGCGCGGGCCGGCTCGCAACGACGAGAAGGCGCGCGACAGCTTCCTCCAGATCATGCAGACGCAGACCGCACGCATGGCCCGCCTGATCGACGATCTCCTGACCCTGTCGCGCATCGAGATGAAGCCGCACCTGCCGTCGCGGGAAAAGATCGACCTCGGCGAGACGGTCGCGGGCGTCATCGATTCGCTCGGCCATCTCGCCGACGAATACGGCATCGCCGTCGCCTTCGAGCGGCCGCAGGCGCCGGTGCTGGTGTCGGGAAACCGCGACGAGCTCATCCAGGTCTTCGTCAACCTCCTGGAGAACGCCTGCAAGTACGGCCAGTCGGGCGGCCGGGTCGACATCTCGATCGCCCCCGTCCATGGCGGCCCGACGCCGGAGATCGCCGTCACCTTCCGCGACTACGGCCCCGGCATCGCCGAGGAGCACATTCCGCGCATCACCGAGCGCTTCTACCGCATCGACCCGGAGACAAGCCGGGTCAAGAACGGCACCGGCCTCGGCCTCGCGATCGTCAAGCACATCCTGACCCGCCACGAAGGCAGGCTGGTCGTGCGCTCGAAGCCGGGGGAGGGCGCGTCCTTCATCGTCTGCCTGCCGGCCACGTGACCGCATGGCGCGTTGCCGCGCCTTCTTTTTCCTGTCATGCAGGTGGCCTATGTTATCCTGATCGCAACTGCTTCGGGCCCTCCTATCCATGAATTCCCGGCACATCGTTCGCGCCTATGACGAGGAACTGGCGGCACTCGGAAACCGCATCGCCGCGATGGGCGGGCATGCCGAGCGCATGGTCGACGAGGCCGTCGCCTCCCTGATCAACGGCGACACAGCGCTGGCCCGCAAGGTCATCGCCGACGATGCCGTCCTCGACGAGGGCGAGCGCTGGATCGACGACTACGCCATCCTGCTGATCGCCCGGCGCCAGCCTATGGCCGACGACCTGCGCGAGATCGTCGGCGCGATCCGCATCTCCTCCGATCTCGAGCGTGTCGGCGACCTCGGCAAGAACATTGCCAAGCGCGTGGTGTCGATCGCCGACACGCGCCAGCCGGTGCAGCTTTTCCGCGGCATCGAGGCCCTGGCGACGCTGACCCTCACCCAACTCAAGCAGGTGCTCGACATCTACGCCTCGCGCACCATCGGCGCGATCTCCTTCATGCGCGAGCGCGACGGCGAGATCGACGCGATGTACACCTCGCTGTTCCGCGAGCTCCTGACCTACATGATGGAGGATCCGCGCAACATCTCGCCCTGCACCCATCTTCTGTTCTGCGCCAAGAACATCGAGCGCATCGGCGACCATGCCACCAACATCGCCGAGACCGTCTACCACATGGTCACGGGCGAGCAGCTTCCCATCGAGCGCCCGAAGGAAGACAACAGCCATCGCGTGATGCTGGTCGCGTCGGCCGGGGGCAAGGCCTGAGGGCGAGCGTCCTGAGGCGGGAATCCTCCCCGGGATCGCGGTTGGCGTGAAGACGGCTATCCCGTGCGGATTGCGTGAGCCAAAGCTACGCGGCGCGGGGGCACGGCCCACCGTCTCGGAAAATCAGATGCCTGAATAATTTGCCGGCTCGGCCGGAGAAGATGGGCGCGATCCGGCGCGAGGCGATTGCCTCGCTTGCGCGGTGGCCGCGCCGTCAGCGGACGCGGCGGCGCTCCGACACCGGCTGGTAGGCCAGCTTCGAGTGGTAGCCGCAATAGGGGCCGTTCTCGCCCGCCTCGTTGCCGCAGAAGTTGAAGTCCTCGGCCAGCGGGTCGCCGTTCGGCCACTTGCAGGTGCGCTCGGTGAGCTGGATCAGGCTGAGGCGGCGCGAGATCGGCACCACCACGTCCTCGGCCGGGCGCAGCACCTGCCGTGCCACGGGCTCGGCATCGAACTGCACCGCCAGCGCGGTCGCGCCGACGCTCGCCGTCACCGTCCGCACCGGGCGGCTCGCGGTCTTCACCGTGCTGCCGGCGGCCGCCTTCTTGGCGCGCGGCTGGGCGGCGGATGCGCGGCCCCGGCCGGAGAGCTTCAGCCGGTGCACCTTGCCGATCACCGCATTGCGGCTGACGCCGCCGAGCTGGTTGGCGATCTGGCTCGCGCTCAAGCCTTCCGCCCACAGTTTCTTGAGCAGCTCAACACGTTCGTCGGTCCAGTTCATGAGCACAGGCTCCTGCTAATCGCGTGCGCCGAATCCGAATCCCTTCTCGCCCGGCCGCTGCCGGCGCGACACCACATATACAGGGG